>NZ_CP106883.1 GCF_023634805.2 Comamonas endophytica | reverse complement strand
CCCAGCGTGTGCTGGCAAACGACGTATCCGAGGAAGCGATCCTGCGCATCGCGCGCAGCCTGGCGGCGCGCTCGGACCACCCAGTCTCCAAGGCGGTCGCTGCGGGCTTGCCGGGTCCGACAGCCGATGTCGTGGATTTCGGGGCCGAGCTTGGCAAGGGCGTCCATGGTTCCATCGAAGGCCGGGCCTATATCCTCGGCAACCACCGCTGGCTGCACGAACGCGGCCAGTGCACGCCGGAGCTCGAGGCGCTGATGTTGGAACATGAAGCGCAAGGGCGCACGCTCTCGGTGCTGGCGGACGAGCAGCACGCCCTGGCGCTTTTTGCCGTAGCCGACACGACCAAGGAGACCAGCAGGCAGGCGGTCGCTGAGCTGCTAGCGCTTGGCGTGCGGCCGATCATGCTGACCGGCGACAACGCTACCACCGCAAATGCCATTGCCAAGCAGGTCGGCATCGAGGACGTGCGCGCCGGCCTGCTGCCTGAGGATAAGCAGAAAGTGGTGGCCGAGCTGCGCGGCCAGGGCCGGCATGTCGGCATGGTGGGCGATGGCGTCAACGACAGCCCTTCGCTTGCTGCCGCCGACATCGGGTTCTCGATGGGCGCTGCCGGCACCGACACCGCCAAGGAAGCGGCCGACGTGCTCATCATGAACGATGACCTGCGCAAGGTGCCCGAAACCATCCGCCTGTCGAAGAAGACCTATGCGGTGCTCTGGCAGAACATCGTGCTGGCACTCAGCATCAAAGCTGTGTTCTTCGTGCTGGCCGTGTTCGGCAGCGCGACGATGTGGATGGCCGTCTTTGCAGACATGGGTGCGAGCCTGCTGGTCGTGTTCAATGGCCTGCGTTTGCTACGCGGCGTGCAAAAGTCGATTTGATGTGGGGCGACCATTGGTCACGAGGTGCGCATCGTGCTAGCCCAGTTTATCAAACCCTGCGTAAAGTCATTGTGGTGTGTGTCGTTTAACCTCTTATCCGGTAAACAATAGAGCACCCTTTAGGTACTCTTCGCCGCAAACATGGCCTAAAGCACCATGGTAGGGTGGGCGTGCAGCGAAATGCTGCCGTGGAGAGAGTTGCCCAGGAGAAACGCTTATGTAGTGCTGTTCAGCACTTGCTCGACATCGGCAACCTTGGCCAAAACGTCGTCCAGCGTGGGAACCTCGCCAAAAATCATCCCTGACATGGCGGCGTAGTCCTTGATGAGCGCGTCACGCATTTCTTCGCTGGGACTCAGCGTGAAGCTTCCAGCAGTTGCGGTATCCAGGCCCAGATCCGGGCTGCCGAAAAACAGCCTGGCATGGGTGGCGCAGTCCTCGGCCAGTGCTTTGTCAGCTTGCCAATCCGCGATGTCCTTGGCCTGCGCGAGACGGTAAATGTCATAGTAGTGGCGTGAAACCCGCTGTCCGCCGTGACGCAGCACGCCGCGGTTTTCGTGCCACTGGCGCAGGCCATGCAGGATCATGATCTTGTCCCAGAACGTCCGCTCTGGTTTGACGGTGGTCACATTGCCGATATGCAGGTCCAGGTCGGGCAGATCCTGCGCCACATACGGCGTCACTGTGGCCGGTATGTGGGGGTCGAGTGCGGATTTGGCGCCTGCCTCGATCTTGACCGCCGCTCGGATGTAGTCGCTTTCTGCCCCAGTGACTGTAGGGTACCAAAACAGTACGGTCTGCCCATCCTTGTCGTCCTCATCGGCCTCTATCTTGAAGCCCTTAGACATGGATTGCGCGGCCAGTTCATACAGCTGGGGGGTGAACGGTGCCGTTATATAGGCCTGGCAGGCATCGCGGATGTCATCCAGTTTGGCACGGCGCTTCTTGCCAGTGAGGACATCGAGGTCGGCGGCCTCGACAGGCTGGCCAAGGTCTTCGCGGAAGACCGTGATGTCGATGTCTTCCGAAAATCGGGAGATGAGTCCAAAGGCTTTAGAGAGCGATGTGCCGCCTTTGAACAGCAGCCGTGGACCGCCGGCGGGCAGTCCATTGAACAAGGCATCCAGTGTCCAGCAGACCCAGAAATCTTTTTCGACGTTCTGCACCGGGGTGCCAAGGCGCGCGGCGGTAGCCAGGAATAGGCCGAGCCGGTCGGCATCCGACGCGGCGATGACCGTTTGGAAATCAGCTTTCAATTGAGCTCTCCTTCAATGCTGCTTTGCGGACGGGGAGAGCGGTCTTCATCTTCTTCGACTGGGTCAACGGCTGAACGATGGCCGTAGCAGGGTCACATCCTGGCAATTCGCGCACCACGCTTTGCATCCAGGCTGGAAGCAGGGCGAAGCCCTCCAAGAGGTCGTTGCGTATAGCGTCGCCATACTGAGGGTCTACCAGCACCTTGGTCAGCTTGTCCAGGACGCGTTGCCGGTCTGTAGCCAATGTGTCCTTGAGCCAATGCAGCGCCTGCACCACGCGCATTGCAGGCCTGCCAGCCCAATACAGTCGACTTGGCGCGGTGTGCTTGAAATCAATGGCGAGCTGGTCCAGCTTGATGCTGCGCCGTCGCGCATCCGTATGGATCGTGACGCGCGCGGGCACGGCATCGGTCAGGCCAAGATCATTGGCGGCCGTCATACCGTCAACCAGCAGACGCAGTTGATCGCGGCGCGCAATGGCATCGACCACGGCACGGTAGTCCGGTCGGGTCGGTCGCTTGGTGAGACTGTTCATGCCCGGTCGGTCATAGAGGCCGCGCTCGATGCGCCGCAACGCACCGCTTTGCACCAAGCGCTGCAGCGTCTTGTCGACCGCGGCACGGTTTCCCAGGCAAGCAAAATCGCTGGGGACCCAAACGGTGTTGGGGCCACCCGATCGAACGATGGCAGTGACTTGCGATTTGAGATCAGACATAGTGTCCGTTATTTATATACATTTTTCGGACAACTTGCAATTCATCTTGTCCGAAATTTGTGTATATTTTTCGGACTGCGAACCTTAAGCTACGTATTGCCTAGAAAAGATCATCGCAATGGTGCGTTTCTAGGTATGTATATATATACTTGATGCCTGAGGGCTTCCGATGGCCGATGGTCAACTGTCGGTGCGGATAAATCGGTATATATACATATCTAGGAGAAGGCATGATCTTCGCGTGTGTGAACACCAAGGGCGGCGTGGGCAAGACAACTACTGCTGTGCATTTGGCCGTGATGTTGGCTCGTCAAGGCAGCACGCTTTTGATTGACGGTGACCCGCAGGCATCGGCAGCGAGCTGGGCCGCATGGCGCCGGGATTCGGAGTACAGCAGCGGCCCTACTCCCACGACGACCTGCTTGGCAGGCAAGGCAATCCTCTCCGAGGGCAAGCAGCTGGCCACGGGTTTTGACCATGTGGTGGTCGATGCCGGCGGCCGTGATTCCGTGGGCTTGCGCTCTGCCCTGCTGCTGGCCCAGCGCGCCGTGATCCCCGTTGGGGCGAGCAATCTGGATGCCGCCGCCATGACCGACTTGCTCGAAGTTGTCGAACTGGCGCGTGATTACAACCCAGACCTGGACGTGCGCGTGCTGCTTACCCGGGTTGATCCAAGAACCAAGGACGCAGCGGAAATGCTGGAATTTTTGACGGAACAGAAACTGAGGGTTCTGACCACGAAGGTGTGCGAGCGCGTGGCGTTTCGTCGTGCCATCGGTGAGGGAGCGAGCGTGAAAGAGTTGGGACGTGATCAGGCGGCGATCGCCGAGATGGAAGCATTTTTCCGCGAGGTGACGGCATGAGCATGAAGGGAAAACCCAACACCTCCCAGTTCAAGACGCCCAAGGATCCGACGGCTTTTTTGGAAGGTGGCCAAGCTGACAAGGCGGAAAATTTAGCCAGATCGCCTGTGGTGGTAGCCCCTGCTCCCATCGCGGCGCTGGAAGAGGAAACAGCTGCGCCACGCAGAGGCAGGGTGCAAAAGATCTTCAATTTTCCCGAAGATTTGGCAGACCGCTTGCGTGACGAAGCGCAGGCCCGTACCCGGGACAAGGGTCGGCGAGTGACCGAGAAGGACATCGTCGTTGAGGCGCTTGAAATGCTCTTCAGGCAAAAATAGGTATATATATACCTATATAAGTAAGTATATATATAACGATATGCAATCTAGGATCTTCATGACGCGAGGCCGAGCACGTATGAAGCGTGTAAAATCGCGACAATTTTTAATATTGTTGCCTTTGATCGTACAATAGGGTATAAAAACGATGTTGACAACAACTGCAAGCGTGGTTTTGCCGCGGATCCTGAAGGAACTCGTCGTCGCCGGCGTGGTTTCGGATGCCCGCGTGGAACCCGACGACAAAGGGCTAGTGATTGTTCTGCGCGCCGGAGTGAACGAGCGCGTGCTCGGGGCTGCGCGTGGCGGTTTGCGCTATTTTCAAAGCCTGGATGGCGTAGCAAGTGTTTTGCAGAGCTACGGCATTACACGCTTTACCGTAGAAACCGGTGATTGGGTGCCTAGGACAATGCGGCCGCAACAAGGCGGTGGCGCCGAGGCAGATGAGTAAGTCAAGAACAGGAGAGTGCTGACCAGACAGTAGAAAACTGGACGATCAAAGACAAAGCCCGCTTTGACGAGCGGGCTTTGACAGTGAAACCGGGCGGGGCCGGGACACAAGGTGAGTGAACACTTTGACGGGTGGACACTTACCAACGCAATGAAGCGCCTTGGAATGCTTTTATTGTACGTGTCCTGAACCCTGCGCGCAAGCGTGCGCGCGTCCCTATGGGATGTGCGCTATGGGACCATGACAGCGACAGCCGTACTTGAAAACACGTTAAGACAACGCTACGAAGCACCGGCTACTGCATTGGGCCGCGTGCTGGCCGAAGCGGCTTATTACCCGCGCGTCAGCGACAACAAGAGCGCCACCTTGTCGCGGCCGGTCGAATACGCCATTCGCTGGCCGTATATGCAGATCAACCGCCCGAACTTCGTGAGCTGGCTGGTGTTCGACTGCGATCACGGAGATATCTATCGCTGGGAGAGGGTAGGACTGCCGGCGCCGAATTTGATCGTATCGAGCGGCAAGAACGGCAGCGTCAGCAGTTTTCACCTGCTGTACGCCATTGATCCCGTCTGTACCTCTGCCAAGGCCAGGTCGCATCCGATCCGCTACATGAAGGCCATCTATGGCGAGATGGCGCGCTTGCTGGATGCCGACCCGGACTATCACGGAGGGCCGGTGTGCAAAACTCCAGGCCATGCTTGGTGGCATACCGCAGAGCTGCATCCCCATGAATACAGCCTGGGTGAACTTCACGAGTACTTCGATATCCCCGCCGAGAAGCCGCGGTTCAGCAAAGGGCCGGATCTGCTGCCGGTGATGCATTCCCGTGCAGTGACGCTGTTTGAGCAGCTGCGCTTCTTTGCGTATAGCGTGGTCAACATCGAGCGAGACAGGGGCAGTTTCGAGTCCTTCTCGCGGCGTCTCGAAGATTACGCCCACCAGATCAACGATTTCGAGCGTCGCGGCTTCCTGGACCCCAAAACCGGCGTTTCCAAGGGCAACCTGGCCGTCTCCGCGCTGCGCTACACGGTCAAAAGTGTGGCCCGCTGGACGTGGGACCGCTACACGGGCGATGGGCGCTGCAATCGCGGTGTGATGCAGCTCGATCCCTCGCTTTCTTTGGTACAGCGGCAGCGCCTGGCTGCCGAACGCACCCACAGCGAACGCACCAGGAAGACGGGCGACAGTGTGCGCACCGCCTGCGCCGCCCTGCACGCCAGAGGCGAAAAGATCACCCAGACCGCCATTGCCCGATTGACCCAGCTTTCCCGCCAGGCCGTGGCCACTTACCAGCGCGTGATTGATGACTTCCTACGACCTTCGCCACCGGCTACCGCTGCGCTGGCGCACGATGCACGCCCTCCTGAGTTTGTTAAGTTTGGTGTACATCAGGTAACCCCTCCCCGGTTGTTTTCTGGGGAGTTTGGACCCGATGTTGGGCATGTTGGTGATTCGTTGCCATTGTTCAAGCTTGTGGCTGTTGCGCCTCAAGGTGAAGATTCAAGTTGATTGCTTTTCCAGTGAGTCTCTTGCATACACTCGAAGGTGAAATTCGCTGCGCACGTAAGCTGGATTGGTGAAGAGCTTTCGGATGAGCCTGATGTAGGCAGGCTGCTGGGTTGACCGTGCTTTCGTGCATAGCCAGCACGCAGGTTTCATTGGCTATATGGCCAGTTGTGAAGGAAATCCTTTTGAGGGCATTGTTTATGAAAGGCAGGCCAGCGAAGGTTGGCTTCTCTGGCCTTTTCCTTCCGAGCATTGAATGGGAAATGAAGCTCGAAGAGGTTCCTTGGCGGGACTTGGAAGACTGCCCAAGGATTGGGACTTTGATGCGCAATGTGCGTCGTCAAGACACTGTTCCCGATGCTTTGAAAATGAGAGCGATGATCACGAAAATGGGTTCCAGCGATCAACTGGCATTGCAGCAGTCACAGTCCTTGCTGCATGCGCTCGATGGTGATAACACCGCCCTTCGCCAGGTCGAGCAATTGGGAGCCTGGAATTGGTTCGTGCTGGGTCAGACAGAGCCTTTTTCGGCTTTTTCCAAAGCGTACGTGGAGCTTGAGCCAGCCTGTGCCAAGGCCAATACAGTCCTTGCCGCTGGCAATTTTCTGATGTCGCCAGTGAGGTCACGGATACGGGTGCAATTTCAATTTTCTGGCGTCACGGAGCTTTAGACGAGCTTGCTAGGGCGAAATCAATGGAGCAGACCCTGGCTCCCAGATTAAAAGCATGGTTAGAGTTGCAGATGTCGATTCTGGCTAAAGTGAGCCTGACCAATGGGATAGCGATCGCTTCGCAAGGTATCTGTGGCTCTTTCAGGAATATGCTGATCGGGTCGCCAGCGAAGCCTGGTCAAACCATGTTGAGGCACTTTCAGCATTTTGCTTGTCTGGGGTCACTGGCTAAGTTGAAAGATGCAGTAGCTGATCTGTGCGCTGAACCTCAGTTCCCCAGTGATGCAACGTTCATCCGTTGGTGCAGCGGCAGCATTTTCCCCGCTCAAAAGCGTTTTGAACCGTTTCTGCAGGCGCTTGCACAGCTGGGAGCGGAACAATTTCTAGGTCAATCAGGTGAGCAGCTGCTATTCGCTCAGTTTTATGTTGCACGTAGATTCACGGCGGTACTTGCCATGGCTGATTTATGGCGTTGCGCCGATGTTATTGCTACCGAAAAATATGTAGGTGCTGCAAGCCCATCGCAATGGGCCGTGGAGTCTTTCGAGCACTGGCAACATCACTGGCGCGAGATGCTTACCATTAAAGGCCTGAGCTAGCTATTTCTGGTGCTGACTGTCCCAGCGGCCACGGAATTCGCGTATGGAAACCCACAGACATCTTGACTGTTCGCTTCTGCGTATTCGTTTAGCTGGGATATACCGAAAGCAAAGCCGCAGCTATACATCTATATATATATATATATATATAGCTTCTGTGCTGCACCATGTTATGGATTGAGGCCATGCTCATGCGGAGTACGGTCCACACGAGCATGGGCCTCATTTCAAAGTCAGTCCTCACCGAAAATTTGTTGCGACCGTTGCAAGCCGAACGTACACGACCTGTAGAAGTTGAAAGTGACGAAGGCGCTATCTAGGTGCGATCGAAAAGAAAATTAGATGATATATATATATATTGAGAGAGGCAGAGGGGGAAGGAATGCTTGATAAGCTGGCGTTGGGTTTGAAGCACTACGGAGCACATGGAAACGACCACTGCAGCCGTATGTCTAATGCTCCATGTATTCGCCAGCATTAGCCAAATTTATCTGACGCTTGATCGCTGGAGAATGCGGGTTGACGGGATTCGCTACATAAACAAGTATTAACTTTCCTCGAAATAATCTGAATCAATGCGTTTGACAACAAATGAAGATGCGACCGAAACACCAATATCGAAATCAATCATTAACCCGGATAATTGCTTACCGTCTATGAGAACCACCTTCGTATCAATACGTGTCACGTAATCTATCGCATCAGTCGTATAATAAGAGGTTGTAATAAAAACGCCTTTGCGTGCACGCTGACCTTGCAATGCGCCAACAAATTTTTGAATTTCTGGCCTGCCAACCGATCCCTGCCAACGTTTAGCTTGAATAAAGATCGTATCAAGACCAAGCCGGTCCTCTTTGATAATTCCGTCAATACCACCGTCTCCAGTTTGACCAATTCGCTCGCCAGCATCTCGGCGCGATCCGCCATAGCCCATTTTTACGAGAAGCTCGACGACAAGCTGTTCGAAGAACGTCGGTGAACAAGACAAAATTTTTGCCAGCAGCTCTTGAGCAAGTTGCTCTCTTAATCCTTGATAGGCGTTCTCGATAGTTTCTTCAGGAGTCGTTGTTGTTATTGGTAAATCAACAGGCTGCTCTTGTAATATACTGGCTCTGGATATATCCCTAAATTCAATGAACTCGGGCCATTGCTCTAGAAATCTTGCGTCAATTCTTTTTGGATTTGATGCCAAAGTCTGCAGGCCGCGCTCTGTAATTTTGAAAACGGCTCGCTTCGGAGCTTCGATCAGAGCGGCCTTTTTTAGGTATGTCCTTGCCCAGCCAATACGGTTTTTAAAAATTCCTTGTTGTCCACTTGGCAGAAGTTCAGCTCTCTCGGCAGGGGTTAGGTTGAAGTGCTCAGCAAGCGCCTCTTCTGTGTCCCTTAAAGAATGTTCTTTTCCATCTCCTAAGTGGCGAAGGAACGGAAGCATGCAGGTTTGGTAATCAGGTATGGCCATGTAGCCGAGCATACGTTGGATACTGTCGATTAGCACGGAGTTTTCACCCTCGCGCGCTCATACGCTTGAGTCAAGGCGATCGCACTGCAGCACCATTGCCCGGTGCATCACCACCACTGGCTTTTTCACAAATACCGCCAACCTGTCTGCGCTCCATACCTGCTTTCGATGGCTCAGCCGTTCGATCACGGCCCAACTCGAGATGGCTGGATTTTCGGGGGTGTCGCATTGACACTGCTATGGATGCACAACATTGGGGGCCCTGCCGCAATCGACTCTTTCGATCACTGGTAGGTCACCAACGCGGAATGCTCGCCAGTGTCGACCAAGAAAAGTTACTTCCTTGGCGGATTGTTCCAGCGGCCGCCACCAGAATCTTCCCCGGTTTTGCTTGGCCAGCCGTCTCCTTGGCCCGGTGTGGGACTTGTTGCCCGGTTCAATGCCGTAGTGATTTCGCTATTGATTACCAAATTACGCTTCATCGCTATCTCCTTCAATACCCTGCGACAAACTCATCGCAGTGCCTGAATTTTCCAGCAGCCAGTGTTGGAAGCACAATCAGACTTTGGGCAGAAGTGGAGCTAAGAATCCGTTCGTAGGGTGCTTCTGCGACTCCTGAGGGTCTGTATGACGTAGAGAAACAACTGCTAAGTATATATGTATATACATATGTTTTTGGTAGTGTGCATATCGAGATTTCCGCGCAGGACGCGTCAGGACAGAGCGCACGCCCCAGGCCTGCGTACATCCTCCTCCTACTGGCCAAGTTGCCAGCTGCCTGCCGCAGGCATCCTCCCTTTTTTGCAATCACAAGACTGGCTAAGATCCAACGCGAGAGAAGAAGTAGGTATATATATATAAGAAGATTTGGTTTTGAAATTGTCATGTGTTCGATACCAGAGTGGAAAGGGTGTGGCGTCTTCTTACGTGATTGCCCGCGTAGAACGAAGCCGTAGCCATCTCATGGCAACCCTATTAGCGACTTCTTGCTCCGCAATTGGGTCGAACACTTTTGGCAACCTGAATCATTGCTGGTTGAACATGGAAAAGACATGAAATTCGAAGGTATATATATACCTATATATATACTACAAACATGTGCTCCTGATGCATCGGTGGTTCACTGCCATCAATAATCTTGTCATAAACCTATCCGGCCGATTAGATTAGTGTCTAATCTTGTCATTTTGATGAGTTTACGCCCATAATCTTATCAGCTGACAAGATTGAAGAGAATCTTTATTTCATGAGCACCCCCCGTCTGTTGCCTCGTCACCATGCGTTGCTGCGCTTGGTCCTTGCTGCCAGCGGGCCTATACAGCCCGGCGCACTGGAGCAAGCCCTCCAAGTTTCCCGGCCCACTATCAACCGGGATTTGCGAGACCTCCTGACCACGGGATTTCTGGAAAAGCTGGGGGATGGTCGGTCCACTCGCTACGTGGCCACCGATGCGGCCAGAGCGGCACTGCGAGTTTCGACTGCAGCCGCGCCCATGCCAGCGGGGCCTGGTCCGCTGCGTTGGTCGCCCGTTGCGATGCCCTTGGTCGAAACGCTTCTTGCGCCTCTCGGAACACGTACTCTGGTGGGTTATGAAAGCAGTTTTTTGGGTAACTACATCCCGAACCAATCCAGCTTGCTGCCGCAGCAGTTGGCCACCGAGCTGTTCAATGCCGGTCGCAGTCGTGATCAGCAGCCCGCAGGAACCTATGCGCGCGAGGTTCTGGAGCAGCTGCTCATCGACCTGTCCTGGTCGTCATCGCGACTGGAGGGCAATAGCAAGAGTTTGCTAGATACCAAGGAGCTCTTTGAGCTCGGTGAGCAAGTGGGTCCCCTCGATGAAGACACCTTGATGCTGCTCAACCACAAGAACGCCATCGAGTTCATGGTCGATGCTGTGCCGACACAGGGCATTACCGTGCCCATCATTGTTGACCTGCAAGCCAAGTTGATGAAGGACCTTTTGAAGGACTCGCGCGACATTGGCAGCATCCGCCAGCGCGTGGTGAACATCCACGGCTCTGTGTACACCCCGAGCAACATCCCCACCCTCTTGGAAGAAACGCTCAAGGTCATCATCGACAAGGTCCGACACATCCGTAACCCGGTGGAAGCAGCATTCTTCCTATGGGTCAACGTAGCCTATCTACAACCCTTTGCGGATGGCAACAAGCGCACGAGCAGGCTGAGCGCCAACATGCCGCTCATGCTGTACAACTGCGCGCCGCTGTCTTTCCTGGATGTGGAGCGCAACGACTATGCGACCGCCATGCTTGGCGTCTACGAACAGCGCAATGTCGCTGCAGCTGTGGAGCTGTTTGAATTTATCTACCGTCGCTCGATTGAGAAGTACAGCGTGCTGCGAGCCTCCCTGGGCGTACCCGATCCGCTTCGCGCCCGATACCGCCAGGCCCTCAATGAGCTCATGCAGTTCGTTGTCTTTTACGGCCGAACGCTGGAAGACGCATTTTTGCAGGTGCCTGTCGACGCTGCTGACCTTGCTGCGCTGCGCGTCATAGCTAACACAGAGCTAGATCATATGGAGCAATACAACTGCGCTCGCTACAACCTCGCGCGGGGCATGACCCAAAGGTGGATTGACGCAGGACGGCCGAGGTAACCTGCCGGGGATTTTACTGCCCCAAACGCATGCCACTTTTAGGGAGGCATCGTTGTACGACAGGACACTCGAGTAGACAACCACAGGAAGAGCCAGCAAGACAATTGTGGTAGGTATATATATACGTATATATAAATATATATAGGTATATATATTCGAGTGAATCCGTTTGACTATGACGCCTTCGGAGCCTTCACATGTAGGCATGCGCAATCGGCAACTGTCCAGTGCCGTCGTATACCGAGGTGTCTGGAGCGCCTGCCTCATCCTCCAGCCGAACTCGACCTTCGGCATTCCTTGTGCTGGCGACATGTACCGCAGCTTTGCCCAGCGTCCGTTGATCCGGTCCATAACTTCCATCAGCGGGTTTTGGCTGCGCGTCAGGCCCGGCGCCGCGAAGTCGAGGGCCCGCTGCTCGGGACCCATTCCCGCCAAGTGCAGCAGCATGTCCCCCGCCTTGGCCAGCTGGTAACCCGGCGCGTAGATCGAGCACAGGCCCGCAACAGCCGCGCTCCCCAGCACCTTGGATTACTTGCAAGTCAGGCTCAAACTAACTCGAGCATCGTTGATGACAGAGCTCACTCGCGCAAATGAGAAGAGACAGGTGCAGGTATGTATATATATAAGTATATATATTAGTGGAGTGTGAACTGGTCCATGCCAGCGCTGCGCCGATTGATACCGTCAGCAGCTGGCACAAGTTAAGGGACGCCTACGGCAAGGTGTGTACTAAAGGGGGGAAGGGCGAAGCCCATAGGTCAAGAAGCTCCAGGAGGGGAGGGAGCCTCCAAGGCCGTGCGCTTGCTGCGCAGATTCCGCTGCAGTGCCCTTAAGCGCGTGCAATCGGCACCTCATCCAGAACCGTGGTGTACCTTGGGGTCCGGCGCTCTGGTCTCATCCTCCAATCGGATACGGCTTTCTCGGCATTCCCGGTGCTGGCCACATGCACCGTGGCCTTGCCCCAGCGACCGTTGATTCGATCCATCACTTCCATCAGCGGGCTCTGGTCGCGCACTGGGCCCGGCACTGCGAAATCCAGCGCCTGCTGCTCCGGCCCGGGGGCTGCCAAGTCCAGCAGCATCACCCCAGCCTTGGCCAGTTGGTAGCCAGGCTCATAGATCGAGCGCAGGCCCGCAACGGCTGCGCCCACCAGCACCTTGGTGTCTGATGAGGCAGGCTGCAGCTGGATGGTGGCCGAGCGGTAAAAGCGCGGTCCCGGGCGAAACGGCGAGGTATGCGCAAAGACCTGCAGCGCACCGGCGCGCTGGCCGCCGGCGCGCAGTTTCTCCGCGGCGCGCGTAGCAAATTCGCTCACCGCCTCGATCAGCGGCGGCAAATCGGTGATTGCCTGGCCAAAGCTGCGCGTGCTGGCAATCTGCTTCTTCGGCGGCGGCGCCTGCTCCAGGCTGATGCAGCTCATGCCCTGTAGCTCGAGTACGGTGCGCTCGAGCACCACGCTCCACTCCCTGCGGGCCTTGCCCGGGGGCATCCGGGCAACATCCCAGGCCGTCAGGATTCCCTGCTCCGCCAGCTGGGCCGCGATCCTGCGGCCAATGCCCCAGACTTCCGCCGCAGCCGTGCGCTGGAGAATATCCTGGCGTGCGGCTGCCGACATTTCTGCCCAGTTGCATACCTGGGCAAACTCCTTGGGGTAGCTTCCCGGCTTGCGCTCAGCGTCCTTGGCCACGTGGTTACACAACTTGGCCAGCGTCTTCGTGGGTGCCAGGCCGACACAGGTCGGAATGCTGGTCCAGCGGTGGATGCGCGAGCGGACCGCCCAAGCGCGCTGCGTCAGGTCGCGAACGCCCTCCAAGTCGCCGACATAGCTCTCGTCGATGGAATAGATCTCCTGCAGAGGACCCAGGCCAGCAGCCAGCGTCATCATCCGGTCACTGATGTCGCCGTAGAGCTCGAAATTCGCTGACAGGCAGACAAGTCCAGCGCTCTGCTCCAGGTGCCGGATCTCGAAGTGCGGCTGGCCCATCTTGATTCCAAGCGCCTTGGCCTATCTATTACGTGGAATGTCTGACTGACTGCCGTGCCCAACTGGAGTAGCGTAGGCAATCCCCAGGAGGCACGATGTCTACAGAACCTTGGCGTGCGTTGGCGAACCTCTGCAGCGATGCCCTTGCGTACGCGTGGGTGTCCTTGCAGGTTGATCTGCTAAGAGCTCCCAATACCGTCGCCGCCTACGCGCGTGGGCTGGATCACTACCTCGGTTTCTGTCGACGGATGGAGTTGAATGTCACAAGTGTTGGGAGCGCTCAGATCGCTGCTTACGTGCGCGAACTGGCTGGGCGCTCCTGTGGCGTGGAGGTCCCTTCCAGCACCGTCTCCGCTCTTTCCAACGCTTCCATCCGCCATCGGCTCACCGTTGTCCGGTTGTTCTATGACTACTTGGTCGAAGAGGGTGTGCGCACAACGAATCCTGTCGCGCGCGGGCGACGCGGAGCCGCTTCCGGTGGGTTCGGTGTCGGACAACGCGGCCTCATCCCCATTCAGCGGCGGCTTCCCTGGATTCCCGACGATTCGGATTGGCAGGCTTTACTGTGCACGGCGCGCAGCGAGCCAGTCCGCAACCGCTTGATGCTCGCCCTTGCGTATGACTGTGCGCTGCGTCGGGAGGAACTGTGTTCGCTTGCCACGGGAGACATCGATCCGGCAAGACGCCTGCTTCGCATTCGGGCCGAGACGACCAAGACCCGGCAGGAGCGAATTGTCCCCTACTCGGTGGTGAGCGCAGAGCTCTACGTGGCCTACCTTACCGAACGTCGTCGCTTGGGCAGCCCGCGAGGTCCATTGTTCCTATCGGAGTCCTCACGCAATCGAGCGACGCCCCTGACCAAGTGGACTTGGTCGAAAGTAGTACACAGGCTCGCGTTGCACGCCGGGGTGCCCGCACTGACGACCCACAGCTTCCGTCACCTCTGCCTGACGGACCTGGCACGTGCTGGCTGGGACATCCAGGAGATCGCCCGTTTTGCCGGCCATCGCTGCATTCAATCGACCTTGCTCTACATTCATCTGAGCGCGCGTGATCTCTCAGACCGGTTTACCCGCAGCATGGCTGCGGTCCATGAGGCACGACTGGACCAACTCCGGGGAGGCTCAGCATGAGCAATGTGGCGAACGCGATCGCGCCGGCGAATGCGATACCGCAAAAGTCGTTTTCGCTCAAGGAACAAAGCCCTGTGCTTGCTGCCAACGAGCGTGCGGCACTGGAGGTGCTTCGCGTGCACTTCGCTAGCCATGGACGGCAATGGCCCACAGCGTCCCGTAAAGCACTGGCGCGACTGTTATGCCCGCTTCACGAACTGCTGGAACGCATACCTGCCGCACAGGCGCCACGCAATTCTGTGATTCACCTTGTGATTGTCGAGATGCAATACCGCGGTATCGCCTACTGGGGATGGACCAGTGATGACTGGCTCGACGTGCTGTGCAGCAGCGAAGCGGCCTTCCGAAGTCGCTACGGGGGCAACGGCAACTGCCGCCAGTACGTTATCGCAGTGGCCTATCTCCTGTGCGGCTTTGATCGGATCCCGGAGATCGGACGCTTCTTCCCGTACCGCCTCGCGATCAAGGTGTTCGGACGCGAAGCCGTAGAGCACGCCAACCGCCAAGTTTTCGACGAGATGAGCAAGGTCGGTTTTAGGTCGGTCCATCGGCCCAGCGTTTCGAACGCGCTCTATACCGCGCTGCTCATCCAACGCAGTCCACGTATCGACGACCTGACCCTTCATACATTGCAGCAAGTTGCTCGAACCGGTGCGGCATTCATTCGCAGTGGGGTTGCAACACTCTCTCGGACATTGGTGCGTCTGAAGTTGCTCACGCATGGCTTGGATCACCGCGTCAACGATCGTCGCCGTCCGGCAGACGAGTACCGTGCGACCGACGGTATCCCAGATGAGTGGCTGCAGTGGTGCGAGCGTTGGAGAGCCACTGCCGTACGAGCTGCCTCCTCGATCACGGGAGACTACTATGCGCTGCTGAAGTGTGGTCGCTGGCTCGCCGAAATACATCCTGAGATCAATAGTCCTGCCGACTGGACTCGCGCGACGGCGCTGGAATACGTGGCGACTGTTGCCCGAATGACGATTGGCCGATGGTCGAATCCCGGTGGCATGTACCTGAAGCAGCGTGGTGACCCGCTCAAGCCTGCTGCCAAGGCTTCGCATCTGCGTAGCGTTCGCAGCTTCTTCCGTGACCTTCAGGAATGGGAGTGGATCCCTCAACGCTTCGATCCGGTGCGCGCGCTCGGGTTGCCGCGCGCCGTCGGTGTACTGATCGGACCCCAGCCACGCATCGTGGCCGACGGCGCGTGGGCAAAGCTAATGTGGGCGGGTCTCAATCTGAGTGAAGAAGACTTGAAACCTACCCCAAGTCGGCAAGGCTGTGCCGATCAACCAACACGCTATCCGATCACGATGATTCGGGCCCTGGCAGTACTCTGGCTGTTCGCAGGACTACGCCGCGACGAATCGCTGCGGCTGCAGATCGGTTGTATCCGCTGGCAACCAGGCCCCAACGATGTGGCTGCTTCACCGACGTGTTTTCTCGACGTGCCCGTTAACAAGACGTCCACCGCCTTCACGAAGCCGATTGATGCCGTCGTGGGCCATGCAGTCGAGGCCTGGGAACGAGAGCGCTTGCCTCATCCGAGCATGACCGATGCTAAGACGGGTAGCGTGGTGGATTATCTATTTGTGCATCGCGGAAGACGCGTTGCCGGGGCATACCTCAACCGAGCTCTCATTCCGCTGTTGTGCAGGAAGGCCGGCATACCACTGGAAGACGCACGCGGTCGCATCACCAGCCACCGCGCGCGCGCCACCATTGCAAGCCAGCTCTTCAACGCCAGGGAACCGCTGGGTATATTCGAGCTGCAGGCCTGGCTCGGCCACGCTTCACCTCAATCCACCCAACACTACGTCACGGTGACACCGACTAAGCTCGCGGGTTCAATCGAGCGGGCTGGGTACTTCGAGCGCAACTTGCGCACGATCGCCGTGCTCGTCGACCAGGATGCAGTGCGCAGCGGCGCAGCTGCCCGGGGCGAGCCCTGGCGTTTCTACGACCTGGGACATGGGTTATGCACCTACGACTTCTTCGATCAATGTCCACACCGGATGGCGTGTGCCAAATGCTCGTTCTATTTACCGAAAGATTCGGCCAAGGCCCAGGCGCTCGAAGCGGGGGCGAATCTCACGCGCATGCTTCAGGAAATCCCGTTGCAAGACACAGAGCGTGCTGCGGTTGAAGATGGAATAGAAGCCATGGAGAAATTGGTCGATAGCCTGAGCCACACCATTACGCCTGATGGACGAACACCGAATGCCATCAAAAAGACACAGCGACCATGATCAAGACGGCAGCACAAGACGCCCATTCTCAGTGCTTGATCACACTGCCCCCTGCAAGCTCGCTTGCGATGACCTACAGGCCGCGTGCATTGCCGTCGCTGGACGGCAGTACAACTGTGAAGTCCAGCTCAAACCCGCCCATCACGCGGCCGACCGGTAACGAACATTGCGATCGAAATACTCTTTTTTAACCATTAATTCAATAATCGTTGTATCATTGATTTATGCAAGAGACCCAAGTCATTCGTTCGCTATCAGCCCTCGCACATGAGGCCCGCCTGCGTGTGTTCCGCGCTCTGGTGGTGGCTGGACCGGAGGGCCTTACCCCTAGCGTCCTGGCAGAGCAGTTGGGCATTGCACCCAATGCGCTGTCCTTCCACCTCAAGGAGTTGTCCCATGCGGAACTGGTCAGTCAGGAGCGCCAAGGGCGCAACGTGATTTACCGCGCAGCCTTCCCAACGATGAACGAACTGCTGGCTTATCTCACCGAGAACTGCTGTCAGGGCGCTGTTTGCACGCCTGCGGATGCCTCCGCCTGCAATTGCTGATCTAACAGGCGAGCGGCACCGCTTGCTTTGTGCCTTTCCCCGCGTGCCGCAGCGGTGACCGTCTGCGCACCTCGCACCATTCGTCCTCAAGTCCTGCTGCTAAAACCTATGACCGATACCACTGCCCCCTTGAATGTCCTGTTCCTGTGCACCCACAACTCGGCGCGCAGCATCCTGGCAGAAGCCCTGCTCAACGACATGGGCCGGGGCCGCTTCAAGGCCTATTCGGCCGGCAGCAGCCCACGTGCCAACCAACAGCCCAACCCCCTGGGCCTGCAAGTGTTGCAGCGCGCCGGCGTGTCGGTGGACGGCCTGCGCAGCAAGACCTGGGACGAGTTCGCCACGCCCGAGGCACCCCACATGGATCTGATCATTACGGTTTGCGACAACGCTGCGGGCGAGGTCTGCCCGATCTGGCCTGGGCATCCAGCCACGGCGCACTGGGGCTACCCCGATCCTTCCGCAGGCGATGCGCCTGAGGACACCAAGCTGGAAGCCTTCCGCCAGACCATGCACCTGATGCGTCGCCGCCTGGAACTACTGGTCAACCTGCCCGCCGACAAGCTGGACAAGGCGCGCTTGCAAGGCACGGCGCGCGACATGTCGGCCTCCTGATTTCCTGCGCCGTCGCCCACGAACGCAGACCTCTCACCCTCGCACTCCCACACTATGCTCACGGCTGCCCTGATCTTTGTTTTCACCCTGGTTTTGGTTATCTGGCAACCCCGTAACCTGGGCATCGGCTGGAGCGCTTCACTGGGCGCGGCCATTGCGCTGCTGCTGGGGGTCGTGCAGCTGACGGATATTTCGGTGGTCTGGAATATCGTGTGGAACGCTACGGCCACCTTTGTCGCAGTGATCATCATCAGCTTGCTGCTTGATGAGGCCGGGTTCTTTGAATGGGCCGCGCTGCACTTTGCGCGCTGGGGCGGCGGCCGTGGCACCAGGCTCTTTGCGCTCATCGTGCTGCTGGGCGCGGCCGTGTCTGCCTTGTTCGCCAACGATGGGGCCGCGCTGATCCTCACGCCCATCGTCATGGCGATGCTGGTGGCCCTGGGCTTCTCGCCGGCAACCACTTTGGCCTTTGTCATGGCGGCAGGGTTTATCGCCGACACGGCCAGCCTGCCGCTGATCGTTTCCAATCTGGTCAATATCGTTTCGGCCGACTTCTTCGATATCGGATTCAATGAATACGCCGCGGTCATGGTGCCGGTCAACATCGTCTCGGTGATCGCCAGCTTGGCCATGCTGCTGTTGTTCTTCCGCCGTGACATTCCCGCAGCCTACGACCTTGGCAAGCTCAAACGCCCCGCCGATGCCATCAAGGACCCGGCCACCTTCCGTGCGGGCTGGGTGGTGCTGGTCCTGTTGCTGGTTGGCTTCTTCGGCCTGGAGCCCCTGGGCGTGCCGGTCAGCGCCGTCGCGGCGGTGGGCGCTGCCATTTTGCTGGCGGTGGCTGGGCGCGGGGCTGTCATCAGCACCAAGAAGGTATTGCACGGCGCTCCTTGGCAAATCGTGGTTTTCTCCCTGGGCATGTACCTGGTGGTCTACGGTCTGCGCAATGCGGGCCTGACAGACTACCTGGCGGCGTTACTGGACCGTTTTGCGCAGGGCGGCATATGGGGCGCGGCCCTGGGCACAGGCCTGCTGTCTGCCCTGCTGTCGTCCGTGATGAACAACATGCCGACCGTGCTGGTGGGCGCTTTGTCTATCGATGCCTCCAGTGCCAGTGGCATCGTCAAGGAAGCCATGGTCTACGCCAATGTGATCGGCTGTGACCTGGGCCCCAAGATCACCCCCATCGGCAGCCTGGCCACGCTGCTGTGGCTGCATGTGCTGGCCAAGAAGGGCATGACGATTGGCTGGGGCTACTACTTCAAGGTCGGTGCGGTGTTGACCGTCCCGGTTCTGCTGGCCACCCTCGCGGCCCTGGCATTGCGCCTGAGCCTTTTTGCTTGAAGCGCCCCTTTGCTTTGGACCTGCCATGAGCACCATCACCATCTACCACAACCCCGCCTGCGGCACGTCCCGCAACGTGCTGGCCTTGATCCGCAACAGCGGCGAAAAGCCCTGCGTCATTGAGTATCTCAAGACGCCACCCGACCGGGCTACGCTGGAGCGTTTGCTGGCCACGATGGCAATTCCCGTGCGCGATCTTCTGCGGCAAAAGGGCACGCCTTTTGATGAACTGGGCTTGGCCGACCCGAAGTGGACCGACCAGCAGTTGATCGATTTCATGCTCGAGCATCCGATCCTGATCAATCGCCCCATCGTGGTGACGCCGCTCGGCACCCGCCTGTGCCGCCCTTCCGAGGCTGTGCTGGACATCCTACCTCGGCCCCAACAGGGCGCACTCTCCAAGGAAGACGGCGAAGCCGTCATCGACGCGAAAGGACAATGTGTTGCAAAGCACTGATCTCCCCAACCTGGATATGCAATCGTTCGAAGTGCCAGACCTGGCGCGGCTGCTGCCGCAGCAGCGCGCTGCACATCCCCCTCGCATCTTGCTGCTCTATGGGTCGGCCCGGGAGCGCTCTTACAGCCGGCTGTTGACGGAGGAGGCAGCCCGGCTGCTGCGAGCAATGGGGGCCGAGCCGCGGATTTTGACCCACGCGGACTGCCTCTGCCCGACGATGCACCGGACAACCACCCTAAGGTGCAGGAGTTGCGTGAGTTGGCGCTATGGGCGGAAGGCATGGTCTGGACCTCACCCGAGCGCCATGGGGCCATGACCGGAATCCTGAAGGCCCAGATCGACTGGATTCCCCTTGCCGTGGGCGCCGTACGGCCGACCCAGGGCAAGACCCTGGCCGTGATGCAGGTCTCCGGGGGCTCGCAGTCCTTCAATGCTGTCAACCAGATGCGCGTGCTGGGTCGCTGGATGCGCATGCTCACCATCCCCAACCAGTCGTCCGTCGCCAAGGCCTTTGCAGAGTTCGACGAAGCAGGTCGCATGAAGCCGTCCTCATATTACGAACGGGTGGTTGATGTGATGGAGGAGTTGATCAAGTTCACGATCCTGACCCGCGACTGCGCGGACTACCTGGTGGACCGCTACAGCGAACGGCGCGAAAGCGCCGAGGCGCTGTCCCAGCGGGTCAACCAACGCAGCATTTAAGGCGACGCGACGATGCAGCGCCGCACACAGACCACCGTCATGCTGGGTGTGGCGCAAACGCTGTCCTGGGCATCGTCGTACTACCTGCCCGCGGTGCTGGCTGAATCAATCAGCCGTGCCGTTGGCATGGCGTACTCCACAGTGTTCGCCGCGTTCTCAGCGGCACTGCTGGTTTCAGCTGCCACTGGGCCCGTGGCCGGTCGGCTCATCGACTGTTTCGGTGGCCGTCCGGTTTTGATCGCAAGCAACCTGGTATTTGCTGCCGGACTGGCGATACTGAGTCAGGCCACCCAGTCCAGCGAGGTGTTTCTGGCCTGGGCCATCATGGGTATTGCCATGGGCAGCGGCCTGTACGAGGCAGCGTTTTCCACGGTTGTGCGCCTCTATGGTCAGGACGCCCGACCCGCCATCACTGGCATCACGCTGTTTGCAGGATTCGCCAGCACCATCGGGTGGCCACTATCCAGCCATCTTGCGCATGAGTTTGGATGGCGCGAGGCCTGTTTGACCTGGGCGGCGCTGCACCTGTTGCTGGGGCTCCCGCTCAACATGTTGTTGCCACGGGCTGCAAAAGCGGCCGAGGAGGGGTCAAGCGACCGCAGACAAGAAGGAATGCAGGACGCAAGCGAGGAAGTGCAGTTCCGCAGGCGCACCGTGTGTCTAATGGCCTATGTGTTCGCTGTCTCATGGTTTATCAGCACCGCCATGGCTGCCCACCTGCCACAGTTGCTGCAAATTACAGGCGGAACGGTGGCGGTAGCTATCTGGGCCGCAGCGCTTGTGGGGCCTGCACAGGTGGCGGGACGCTTGGCAGAGTACGGGTTCCTCAGGAATGCACATCCGCTGCTGTGCGCAAAACTGGCGATCCTTGCCCATCCCTTGGCCGCCATCTGTCTGGGTTTGGTTGGTGCCCCTGCGGCCAGCGTTTTTGCCATTCTGCATGGGTTGGGAAACGGCATTCTGACCATCGCCGTGGGTACGCTGCCGCTCAAGGTGTTCGGCGCGCACGGCTATGGTCTGCGCCAGGGCTGGCTGATGGTACCGGCGCGCATTCTGCAAGCCGGCTCGCCGTTTCTCTTTGGCATGGCCGTCTCCCAGTGGGGTTCAGGCGCACTGTGGCTGTCCTCATTGCTGGGAATCACCGCCTTCTGGGCGCTTCACGGTATACGGCTTCCGCAACATGTCACTGAGCTAGACAAGCCAAACCTGTAGCGGAATGGATGTCACGAGGGGGCATTCGGCGGCAGAGGAAAACGTGCGGCGCCCGATTTCTCCACGACTGCCATGACAACGTAGCGTGGCTTCTGCGACTCTTGGGGAAGTGGAGTCTCATATGCACAGCTTATCGCGATGATGTTGAAACGATACCTGGTTGACGGATGATTGCATTCCACATAATCGTCTGATCTGGCAATGGCGCAACCGTCGTTGTTGGACAGCACGACCACCGGAATGCCGCGCAGCGAGGGGCGAAAGGCGCGTTCGCACGACACATAGAAATTATTCCCGTCGATCAGCGCGAACATGGCTATCTCGAGAATCGCTTCACACAGGCCGTGACCACGCCCCAGATCTCGAGGGTCTGGCCCTCGCGCGGAACAATGTCGGGATAGGTGCGGTTGCCCGCCTTAAGGCGAAAAGTGCCGTTGACCTGGTGCAGAACCTTCACGGTGAATTCGCTGTCCAGGATTGCAACCACTATGCAGCCATGGCGCGCCGTCAGCGCTCGGTCCACCACGATCAAATCGCCGTCATCGATGCCGTATTCGGTCATTGAGGGCCCAGCCACACGCAGCAGATAGGTAGCCTGGGGGTGTTCCACCAGAATTTCCGAAATGTCCAGGCGCTTACCGCTGAAGTCTTCCGCGGGAGAGGGAAAGCCGGCACGCACAGAGCAATCCGCTAATGGCAGCACCAAAGGAGTTGCAAGCCAAGGAATCGGCTGGCCGGCGATTAATGAATTGCTGTACATGCGTACAGTATACGTTTGGTTGCGGAGCTTGAAATGATTTTCATAACGCTGCGGGTCTAACGGTGCGCTTACCACGCTTAAAAGAAGTTGCTTGACCTTTACATGTATTCCTTTGACGGAATATTCCATGGAAGCTATACTTGAGTCATGAAATGGGATGTCGAGTACACAGATGACTTTGGCGACTGGTGGGCCGGCTTGACTGCAGAAGAGCAGGAATCGCTGGATACATCGGTACGTCTGTTGGAAGCGCGTGGGCCTACCCTGGGTTTTCCTCATAGCAGCGGAATCAATGGCTCACGGCACAGCCATATGCGGGAATTGCGCACTCAGCATGATGGGCGCCCACTTCGAACCTTGTACGCGTTTGATCCCCGACGATCAGCTATTTTGTTGATTGGCGGGGACAAGACAGGAAACGACCGTTGGTATGACGTCCATGTTCCCATCGCCGACAGGCTTTACGACGAACATCTGGAGCAACTTCGAAAGGAAGGGCTGATCAATGGCTAAGAAATTCTCTGAACTGCGGCAGCAAATGTCACCCGAGGCACAGGCCCGCGCCGAGGTTCAGGCACAGGCAATGCTTGCCGAGATGCCGCTCAATGAGCTGCGCCAAGCGCGTGGCCTGTCGCAAAAGATGCTGGCGGATGTACTCCGCGTTCAGCAGCCTTCCATTGCCAAAATGGAGAGGCGCACGGATATGTACCTTTCCACGCTACGCAGTCACATCGAGGCGATGGGCGGACAGCTGGAGATCGTGGCGCGCTTCCCGGACGGCGCGGTGAAGATCAATAACTTCGCCGATCTGAGCGGCAAAGCGGTAGCGTAGATAGTCGGCTGGGAAGATCAAACGCGCGCCAGTACGATTTACCCAGTGAGAAATGGGCACCCAGCAATGACATGCTTCTGTGCTTGGGGGCCCTACGCTGGGGCAGAGCGGATCTCCACAGGCTGGTACCGAATGGCCGAGTACGTATCTTGGCTATATGCGAAGCTTGGAGCCTCAAGTGGCCCGAAGATTAAGGAGCTCTCAGATGTCGTCAGGGAAGATAAGGACGATAGGCCAGGACTTGAAAAACCATTGCAGTACCTGCGCGAAGGTGACGCCCTTATCGTTTGGAAGCTGGACAGACTGGGCCGATCCCTTAAACATTTGGTGCAAACGGTCTTAGACTAAGGGAAACGCGGAATTTCATTTAGATCATTGAGTGATCCAGAGATCGATACGACAACACGCAGCGAAAGACTGCTTACCAATCTGCTTCACTCGCGGAATTCGAGCGTGATTTGATCCTCGAGCGGACCGTTGCTGGGCTGACGTCAGTAGCAGCCAGGGGCGCAAGGGAGGAAGAAAGCCCGTAATCCTCACTGCAAAGCTTCAGCAAGCGAAACAGATAGTGGACAAGGGGCTTACATTCCGAGAAGTCGCTGCAGCATCAAAGTGGAGAAGACTGTGCTTTATGAAGCGCTAAAAGTTGATTCAACATCCTAGACGGAGGTAAACTATGAGTTACCATCATATGTACGCGCCACTGGCTAAAGTAAGCGGAGTAGTCCGCCTCTTTCTGAAGCTATTTGCTTGGGTGCTATGTTTGAACGTCGCTCTCCTTTCAATAGCTGCGTCGGTGGCCGATATTCCGTTGATGACGTTGCTTCCTCATTTTATTAAAGCTGGTTTGGCTGTTTTCGCTGCTTATATAATTCCAAGAGTAATGAGTAACATTTTGATGAGAATTCGTTAAGTAGATGTTAGAATTCTCATTGAATTTTGTGGATAATGTTTAATAAGATAAATGAAAGGATTTTTATGCAAACTACTTATAAAGAATTGATGGCTCAGCGCGATGCCCTGGAACAACAGATCCAGGCTGCACGTAAGGCAGAGCTCGACGAAGCCGTATCCAAAGTTCGCTCCATTGTTGCCGAATATTCTTTGACCGCTGAAGATGTTTTTGCGCCTGCGCGCGGACAACGCAAAGCATCTGCTGGTCATAAGGTAGAAGCAAAATATCGCAATCCCGCCACGGGCGATACCTGGACTGGCCGCGGGAAGGCGCCAAAGTGGATTGCTAATGAGGATCGCCAAAAGTTTTTGATTCAGACCTCGGCGGCTTAATAGGTTTTAAATAAAAAGGATGGCAGTAGTCATCCTTTTTTGTTATTTGTCCAACCTGAGGTGCAAAATTTTCATATTGTCGAGGGTATAAAGACGGATGACAAAGGGGCTGCTTTGGTTTGGCACATATTAGAGTGCAAAGAAGATAGGCTACCTTACTAGGAGAGAAATGAACGAACGTTATGCATTCTTTTCCAAGATCCAGGAAATAATTAGGGGACGCATAGAAAAGCAAAGCCGGAATCCGCAGAAACCTCGAAGGCAGCATTTTGTTCCGGCGAGTTACCAAGCAAGGTTTCGGGCAGATGACGAAAAGCTTTGGGTATACATTTTCTCAATGAAAAGCATTAGGGAAAGTTTTCCAAGAAGAATTGGGGTAATTCAAGACCTATACACTCTTCCTAAAAATTAGGGCGAGCCTAGCTATGTAGTTGAACACTTCTTAGCAGCTATCGAAGATATATCAGCACCAGTTATTGAGCGTATCTTAGCAGGCAAGGATTTATCCGAGGAAGATAGATTCTGGCTCTGCTATTTCCTTGGAGTCTCGTTCTGTCGCTCACATGATCTAATTCGTTCCTACAAAGCGATTTATAGTGAACTTCACTTGATGGAAATAAAATCTCAGTATTCGTCGCTTGAGAAAACTCAGGAGCGGATTGATGAAGATCCTAACCTGGATGGGCTAAGCGCCCAAGAGTTATTCGATTTAGTGCACTCAGAAGAATATGAAATTATTTATGAAAATCATGGGGTCGTTCCTGCAGTAGTGCGGCTTGTTCCGCTTATTTGTCAACTTTTTTGGGATTCCAAATTAACAATTATTCAGGCGCCAAAGAAGGAGTTTTTCGTAACTGGAGATAGTCCAGTTGTGTTGCTACCATCTCGTGAAAAAAACTCCATAGGCTTTGCGCAATCGTCTCGTGCAATACCCTTAAGCAGTGATATATGCATCATCTCCACACCTGGTATACCAGATATATCAAGAAAGATCGCGGATCGAGAATTTGTAAATTACATGAATCTGCTAATTGCGGCATCGGCACATGAGTTCATTCTGGGAAGAAGCAAAGCCTTGATTGAAAGCCTCGTTCGAGCAACAGGGGCACAAGATCGAACTTGGAAGTCTGCCTTCCGAGTGAACCAATTCACTTAGTAATTGATGTGAAGTGACTGCCCAATATGGATATTGAATTAATGCCAATAATTTCATTGAGAAGAAATGCTTGACAAGGGGTGTCCCTCCCACGTTGGCAATATAATATCTTTTGTCACCATAACATTGAACTCATAGCCTGGTCGGATTTGCAATGTAGGCTGTATGTTCATGTTCCTTTGCGCCATCTGCATACCAAGCTGTCCCATTTGCTGACCCAGCGAACCCGCGATGATTTGCGAGCTGCTGTAGTTTTCTCCGTTTTGGGCCTGCGGTTGTGAGAGCTGAATTCCTGCCGAAAACAATGAAAGCAACAGACCATGCCCGAAAAGCCGCCCGTAGTGGTTGTTAACTTTGTCATGGAAACCGGCATACCCGCCCTGATCCGCGCCTGGCATGCCATCAAGTGAAATAGACGAGCTATCGGGATAGATGATCCGTTTCCATACAACGAGTGCACGGCTCTGTCCTAAAGTTACGCTGCTGTCATAGGTGCCGATGAGCGTAGCTCCTGGCGGGATGAGCAGTTGGGAACCGGTGGCTGAGTCATAGACCGCTTCGGCTACGCGTCCAATGATTTGCCCTGGCAAGTCTGAATTAACCCCGGACACCAAGACGCTCGGAATTACCGTTCCTGCTTTGATCTCTTGAGATGGCGCGAGGGGGGCTTTGCGCTGGTTTGCCAGATAGACATTTGCTTCGGGAGTGCCAGACAAAAATGCGCGCTTTTGGGCTTGACCATTTTCAGCAGCCATCCCACTCACAGCGCCCATGCCATAGGGGTCCCCAGAGCTTGGCATAGGGCCTGCGGCCATGTATCGCTGCATCATTTCCTGCGGGTTGAGCTGTGATCCGGGACTATCTGGAGCACCCGGCGTTGGGGCTCCCGACTTTCTCTCAAATTTTTGAATGGCCCCATCGCTATCCAATGCGGCCTCCCATTTGGCAAGGTGTTTTTCTTCGACCTGCTGAATGAGTTGCAGGCGGCGCTCCATTGTTTCGTTGACCGGGGGAAGAGACGACGGGCCTACTGCCGCGGCTGCAGCCTCACCGGGTGCCAATGCAGACTCCAAGGGGGCCGGTTTTCCAGGTGGAACAAAGTCTTCTCCAGGAGGCCACACTGGTGGGCGGGCTGCTTCTGTGACGACAGGAAGTGCAGCCGGCTTAGTCTGCGCAACAGCATCTGC
Organism: Comamonas endophytica; assembly: GCF_023634805.2. Lineage (NCBI taxonomy): Bacteria > Pseudomonadati > Pseudomonadota > Betaproteobacteria > Burkholderiales > Comamonadaceae > Comamonas > Comamonas endophytica. Next base: position 104,241 of record NZ_CP106883.1, on the reverse strand, counting down.
TTGTTTGGAAAAAAAGGTGTATGTCATGCCTGCGACCGCCATTAGCAAGATCGCACCAACGATGACCAGGGGTACCTTGTTTAGCCGTCTCACCCCTTGCCCTCGTCGGGTAGACGACAAAAAATCGGGAGACTGGTCGGCTTCGTAGTCGTGGCGTTCGTCGATTTGTGTCTCCTCGGGAGAAAAATCAGAATTTTTATCGTATGTCATTGGGGCCACCTCCCACGGTAAATGGAAAGCCATTTGGCAGCAAAGCACCATCCTTATTCCGCTGATAGAAGCGCGAAGCTTCTATCCCTTGAAATTGCAAACGTAAAAGGACCCCGGTTTCCAGCGGGGAGGCCAAATAACGCAGTGCTGTTCCTGCCGGAGGATCCGCCTTTTCTTTTTTTTCAGGATTTTTCGTTGAAAGAATAAGAACGCCATAGCCTTTTTCCCGTAATGCAGTTTGCATCGCAGGCGTAAGCTCATCCGCCACGTTGCGGGTCGGTGGTGGATCAATCACCAGCATGGTTTTGGCAGGGGACAGCGATTTGGACAGGTATACGGCAGCATCGTTCGCTAATGTGATGGCGTCGGCGGCATTGATATTTGAATCAACGTAGGAGGACGAAGATCGTAAAGGCGCAGCACACGCACTTAGGAAAAGAGCAGCTGAAAATGAGATGAAAAGACAAAAGCGCATATCAATTTCCTCCGCGAATAAGGATCACCTTGACTTGGTCTCGGCCTACGCCGCTAATCAATGCCGCCCGATCCAGCACTTTATCGACAACGTACCGATCTCCGATCACGCGATAGTTCACAATTTTTATTGATGGATCAGAGAATAGGCCACCATCCTTGCCAAGTGCGACTAGCGCTGGAGCCGATCCACCGAAATCGGACGATGGGAATTGGATAAAGGTCTTGCTGCCATCGCTATAAACGCGTATAGGCTTCCAGCTTGGAGAATCACCGCTCAATTGAAATCCAAAATCCAGATTCGCGAGATTCTGGCCGGTAGGCATGGTGTTGCTTTGCAACTGCTTCAGTTGCCTTTCACGATGTTCAGCCCACATCTTTTCCGTTTCATCTGGGTAATCGAAAGAAAGGACAGGAATCCAGTCCCGCTGCGTACTAGCAAGCTTTATGGTGTAAAGGCGGCGATCCGTCGTTACTGTTAGATTGGTCACCAATCCGGTATTAGTAGGCTTCACGATAATAACGGTCTTTGCCGATGACCCGTTGCCGATGGAAGCGGGAGAAATCTTCCAGCGTGCGCTATCTCCAGCATGAACGTCATTGACAATTTCCCCGGATTGCAATTCGATGGAGCAAACTTGCAATGGGGTACAAACGAGTGTTGGCAAAGTCGCACCAAAGAGATATTTCACGCTGCCATCGGCGCCTTTGCGTGGTCTTTCTGGGTTTATTTTCCAGTCGTTTGCCAGCTGGGCACCATAACGCTCCTTGGCGTCTAGTGGAGCTGAATGCGGAGAAGTCAAATTGACGGGCGGGAGAGCCTCTTTTGGAGAACTCGAAAGTGCCGGTACTTTTGTTTGAGCAAGCGCCGCACTGCCTGCTACCGCAAATAAAGAACCAGCGATCCAGACAGTCGTTTTTTTCATGGTAATCACCCAACTAGTTGATTCGTTGATTCCAGGAGAACTGCTTTACATAGATTCCAAAGGGATTTAAGGTAATCGTGTCTTCATCGGTTGGGGTGGCCAATGAGGTCATGATTGTTGCGGTGTATGTTGTCGGATCTGAAATGGGTTTTCCATCTCTAGAATGGACAGTTTCTGTCCATTCGATTTGCCATGTATCTCCCCCAATCAGACTGGCGCCGTGCCAAGCCACTTCGGCAGTTTCTTTTTTTGCCCGCTGATAGGGATTGTGGTCACGGTGGTAAGTGGAAAGCGTTGTATATGCGGGACTATCCGGCAGCGTTGTGGCATATGTCGCTGCCACGATTTGTTGCTGTGCACGCGCATCGACATAAACAGTCCGAGCGCCTGTAATCCACTGGCGCAATGTAGACTTTATTTGTTTTTCGCTTGGTCTTCCAAGGCTGTTTGCAGGGGACACGCGGATGACTTCACCATAGCCGTTGGTTTCCACGATGTAAGGAATAACTTTTTGCTGACCTGAAATCCAAACCAGTCCCGCCGCCAAAATGCTCGACGTTGCTACACAGCCAAATGCCACGAGTCGCCAGTTGTTCGCCCTGGAGATGTAATCACCATAGCGTTCGTTCCATTCACGCCGTGCCGCTAGGTAGGGCGTTTCCGAGATTGCCTTTGATGTCGGTGCTTTCTGCTTGGAGCGCATAATTTACTCCATTTCTATAGTGGAGGACTTTTGACACGTAAAAAAATCGATGATTTGAATTATTAATATCGACCGTTTTTTTCTTGTGATTTAAACGTGTCAAGAATTTTCCTGCTACTTTTGCTTCCCAATAAGGGGGTATGGCTCAATGCGGAGCCGGCGCCTAACCAAGCCAACCCTAATATCGCGGAAAAGCGGCCTATTATGGCTTGCGCTTTGCGAAGTCGTGTGTCTATAAAGTCCAGCCGCTCTCCCCAGCCACGGCGTCGCAAAAACTGGCCCAGCGCCCATAGCGCAATTCCGAAAATAAGCATTAGCAATAAAGGAAGAAAACCGAGGAATCCGTTCATGGCTTACCTCCTTTAGGCTTAGAGGGTCTAATGATGTTTTCTGGATCACTACGGGAATCAAAACTGTCGGAATCATCTATTGGTGCGTTAACCCGTGGGGCGCCGCTTGTTAAAGACAACCCCGCAGCTCCTTCCATGCCGGGGACGGAAATGGCCGCCAAAATGCCCGTCCCTTTCACTACGCCTGATGCAACTTGCAGACCTGTTATCGGACCCTTTTGCGCTGCTGTGAGAATGGCTTCACCCATCTTTGTTGCCAACGTTGCGACACCCGCTGGAGGAATGTTCGCGGTGTTACCTGTAGCCCCTGCAGCTGGTGGAGCAGCAGTTGGTCGAGCAGCAGCTGGTGAAGCAGCAGTTGGCGAACCTGCAGCTGGTGAAGCAGTAGCTGCTGTTGGAGCAGTAGCGGCTGGTGGAGTCGACGCAGCTGATGGAGCCGTATCAGTTGATGGGGTGGCTGCCACTGGGGGTGTGGCTATTGGGGGTTTCGCCTCTGTGTTGGAGGTTTCGACTATTGGGGCAGATATCGTGTTGTCAGAAGCTTCTACTTCTGGAGAAGCTGTCGTTGAAGTTGGTGAAGTAGTCATTGAAGCAGAGCTTGCAGTGTCCTCCGTTGACGCCTTTACAGCTGCGTCACCGTGCGTTGTCGGTGACTTCGCCGTTTGCTTTGTTGCCTGCTGAACCGCGCTGGTGGAACGAGTGGAAATTGGTTGTGCCGGGTCGGATGGCAGATTACCCCCAACCCTTGTTGGCGCCGTTGCTGCTGCATTTGACCCGCCAGTGGTTGCGCCCAAGTCGGACTTCGCGGCGGATGTTCCTCCACCCGCACCCGCATTCCCTCCAATGCTGGAGTTCAAGACTCCCGCTAAGCCCCCGCCAGTTCCACTGGCTGCTCCGCCGCCAGTGCCTAATACCCCAGCCGCCGGCGCTGCTGCACCTGCCGTCGCAATCGTTGCCACGGCCGCAGCCGCGCCCGCCGCACCAGCTGCTGCCATCCCTCCAAGAGCCGATCCACCTCCCATGGATGAGCCATTAATCATGCCAGCTACGAGTTCAGGGACGGTTTTGGCAAGATAAGCACAGACAAGGCTCAATCCAACCATCGTCCACATTGATACGTTGTCTGCTGTATATGCTTGCGCCCATTTTTTTGCTGATTGCAAGACCATTCCAACAATTAGCGTCAAAACAAACAACTTGGCTCCCACGGAAACTGCATATCTAATCATGGCAAGCGAAAATTCACGTGTCCATTGGGATCCACCAAAACCCATAAAAAGTACAGAGGCATGAATAACTATATAGGACTCGATGAGAGTGACTGCCATAAATGCTGCGATAAATGTAAAGCAAATCACGACAATAAATGCTGAAAGAGAAACCAGTAATGCGGTAAGCGGATTAATAGTCTTCACATTTCCAATGGTGTTGGCTAACTTGATGGCTTCTGAAAAAACAGCGCCTGGTTTCAAGGTTTTTTCACTAATTCCGATAGCATGGGATCCCGCTTCTCTGAAGCTGTTGACTACTGCCTGTCCCCAATCAGTAGAAAATAGTAAAAGAGCATAGAAAAAACCAATTATCAAGATAAATCGTATGAGTTCCCCAACAATCTCTCCAAAATCAGCTTGGCGGAATATTAGTGGGAAGAATATCCATACAAACTGGATCGAGGCAAGTAACCAAAAAATACTAATGGCGTAGCCGCGTAATCGGGCGTCCCAAGAGGACGCGCTGTTTTTTACAAGATCAAGTAAGCCGTTAAGTGAGCCACTCGGGTCAGTGAGATGTGCAAATGTCTCGCCAGGAAAAAATGTCAACACGACAACCATCAGAGCTGACACCAAAAACATTGGCCGGCTACGTCGTGTTAAAAACATTTCAATACCCCTTATTTAAGTCGGTGTCATTTTGTTTTGCATCAAAACGGAAAGTTTCTTTTGGTTCTGAAACGCATTCTTGTGGTAAAAGGTGAACTTTTTCTGAAATTGTGTTTCTTGTGATAAACAATGAAGTTCCCAATCCTCCAATAATTATTGCTGTAATAATAGAGGATAAAAAAATCCATATGTTGATTTTCATCATTGTTAGTACCCCTTATCCAGGCCGGTGTCATTAATTATCATTGAACTGCGCTGCTGTTGAAGTGCGTTTTCAATAGACATGCGTTCTTGCTCTTGAGCCATATAATTGCTTTGCATCTGAATTTGTGTAGCCAGCAAATCCCGGAGTTTTTGAAGTTGCTGCACGTTGGAGGCCGCGATTTCGTTGCCTGCTTGGATGGCCTGAAGGCGCCCCTCTGCGTTTTGGGAGCGACTGACCAGCGTTCTGAGTTGCGCCTCTTCTGAGGCGAATGTGCTGATGTTCATTCCTGCGGATAGCATTGCCGTGCGCGCGTTATCCTGCCCTTGCCTATCCCACTTTTCATAGCGGCTTGGCATCATCTCGGACGCTCTGCTAGATGATTGAAGATAGGTTTGGTAGCCAGGAAACTGCTGCTTGAATGCTTCTTCAAGGTTTGAAATGTTCCTCCCAATCGCCTGGGTTCCGCGGTAGACATCTGCGATGTTTTCCAGATCGCGCGTTATATTTTTGAAATTTCTCGATGGCAAGGACATGCCTTGCTTCACCATGTCGTTGTATTGACTAATTTGGGTCTGCAGCTGTTTGGCCGTATTCAAATTCGTCGATACAGCTTCAGCGTACTCACGCATTTGGTGATACCACGTAGCGCAGTTCGAGCAATAAATGGCATGAGCAGGTTTGGGAGCCGATAGATAGAAAACAGAACCAATGAGCACGCTCGCCATGATTGCCGCCGAAGCATGCAAGCCGAAGGATTTATGCGAGATATTTCTCATAGTCCACCCCCTTTTTGGTCATCCAATGAAGCGGCCAGTCCGCGCCTTCTGTATCGATAAGGCGACGAATTTCCGCCAGTGTTTCCTTGTCTGATATCGCAACAAAAGCCAGTGCAAGAGGCCCCAGGCCTAGCTCAAATATCCGCCGTCCAAGCGGTGACTTGTAATAATATTGGCGCTTGTATCGACCGTTCTTCAGCAGAGCAATTTCTTTATTGTTCAGTCCAAACATCGCGTAAAGATCAGCCGGGCCAGGGCTGTCTTTGGTCCCGTGAAGCTCAGCCTCTTTGTTGGGCAGGAGAATCTTTGTGGGGCACTGTTCCATAAGGACATCGAGCAGACCAGAGCCCACTGCATCGGACAGGCTCTGCGTTGCCAAAATGACCAAACAGTTCTTCTTTCTAAGCTCCTTGAGCCATTCGCGCAGTTTTTCCCGGAAAACTGGATGGCCCAGCATCACCCATGCCTCATCCAGCGAAAGCATTGCTGGCTGACCTTTCAAGGACCGCTCAAAGCGGCGAAAAAGGAATAGAAGCACAGGGATGGCGTTTGCATTCCCCATGTTCATTAGCTCGTCTATTTCAAAGACGGTGTAGCTACTCAATTTCAGAGAATCGTCTTTGCCATCCAGTAGATGACCCATGGAGCCGTTCAGCGTGTAGTGCGACAGGGCGGCCCGGATCTCGCCGTCCTGTATGGTTGAAACGTAGTCAGTCATCGAGCGGAAGTCGCGTGGCGAGTCCCGCAAGAGATTCATGGCCCGATGGATCTCCGACTTCTGCTGCGGCGAGGGCTGTTTCCTGGCTTGCAGCTCAAAGCATGTGGCGATCCATTCCTCGGCCCAAAGCGCGTCCGACTCGCTGTCGATGTCGATCAGCGGCGTCAGCGCCGGGGTGTCCGCTTCGTCGTTGCCAATGTCGTAATGAATGCCGCTGGTCGCTTTGCACAAGGCAAACAGGGAGCGTCCCTTGTCAAACGCCGTGATGGTTGCCGGCACATGCGATCCGTCACGCCGCGGACGGCTGCGATAGCGCCTGAATTGGGCGTGGAGCGAAGCCAGAAGCGTCGATTTGCCGGCGCCCGTCGGGCCGAAGATCAGGGTGTGCCCGACGTCGCCCACATGCAGATTCAGCCGGAACGGCGTGTCACCGGTGGTGACCGTCTGCATGAGCGGGGGAGAGCCTGCTGGGTAGAACTCGCATGGATTCTCACGCAGCCCGGGCCAGACGCTGGCCAGCGGCAACAGGTCCGCAAGGTTCAGCGTGTGCACCAGGGGCCGGCGCACATTGGGGAAGGTCTGGCCCGGCAAAGACCCCAGCCAAGCCTCCAGGGCATTGACGGATTCCACGCGGGCGCCAAAACCCCGGCGTTCAAGTTCCCGCTTGACGTGGCGCGCCTGGTCTTCAAGTACCGTGCGGCTCTCGCTCATCAACACGATGACCGGCGTGTAGTAGCCATAGGCCACGAGCCCGGATTTGGCGTCGTTGATGGCTACCTCGGTCTGCCGCGACATTTCCAATGCGTCGGTATTGACCATGCCCTTTTGGGACTTCATTACCTGCGACCAGAATCCGCGGATCTTCTGCTGCCACTTCAGCCGGTACCGGTTGAGCGCGGCAATGGCCTCGTGCTGCTCAAGGAAGATGAAGCGGCTCGACCAGCGGTAGGCGAGCGGCAAGCCGTCGAGCATGTCGAGGATTCCGGGATATGAGTGGCCTGGGAAGCCCTCGATGGCGACGCAGCTGATGAATTTCTTTCCCAGCTTGGGCGTGTCGCCAGGCCATAGCTCATGGAATCCTAGCCACGCGTCGAGGTACATGGGGCAATCCGGGATGCGCAGCGCGATCGGCTCATTGGTCAGCGCAAAGTGAAGGTAGTTCACCAGTTCGTCGGACTCGTAGGCTTCTTCCCGTTCACCAGGAGGCTTGGACACAACGATGGATCCCATGCGGCGCATGTGCAGAAGGTCGCCCAGCCCGTCTTGCAGGTCGTCTATCTTTTTCTTGAATTCCGCCAGCAGGCGGTCTGCGGGGTTTGAGTCGTCGCGGCCTTCATCGTCATAGACGAGTTCGCCAACCCTCGAGTCGCGCCGGGTCGGTGGCAGGAACTGCAGGATCAGGGCGTACTCCGTTTCAAACAGGGCATCCTTGGCCTCGAAGGCGGCGCGGCGTTCCGCGTCGATCAGCGCCGTCACGGGCTCTGGAAAATGGGATTTTTCTGGTGCCGGATAGCCTGGCGAGGGGAGCCGGGCGGCATCCATCCACATGGCCCAGCCCGAGCCAAAGCGCGCCAGGTATTGGTTGACGAGCGCGGTGAGATAGTTGCGTTCCTCGGTCGTTGCCGAGGCGGCATCGTCCCCGCGGAAGAAAAAGCCAGCCATCAGCGAGCCGTCCTTTCCCAGCACGACCCCGTCATCGATCAGCGCCGCAAAGTTGAGCAGGTCAGGCAGCCCCGCGGCTTTGCTGCGGAAGGGGGCGAGGGCGAGCATTGCGAGCTCCTTCTAGTAGACCCGGGGCGATTTCGCGAGGCGGAAGGGCCGGGAAAACGGGCTGTAGTAGGCCCGGTATTTCAGTTGCCGCAGATAGACCTTCGACATTTCAGGATCGGCCTTGGCCATCTTGCGCAGGCCATAGACACAGACCAGCCAGAGCACCAGGCCAATGCCCGTTGCCAGCAGGTTGAGCGCCGAAACCACCAGGCCACCGGCAATCAGCATGGAGAACAGCATCAGCTCGCGCTCTCCGCCCATGATTTGCTGCGGGCGGTGCAGCGCCCGGTGAAATGGCGTCAGGCGCAGCGGTTCGTTGCTATCCATTGGTGCCTCCCAGGGCCGGCCAGCGCGCCGGCTGTGGCTGGGTATGCATTGCCGCACCAGCGGCAGCTTGAGGGGGCACCAAGGCACCCGAGAACAGCGCGCCCGTCAGCATGGTGTTGGCAAAGACGATCATGCAGACCACCAGGACGACATAGACCATCCGGCGGGTGAACTCCGACACTTCGCCACCCCAGATGAGCGTGGATCCGCAGGCAATGATCCCCAGCAGCGCGATGGCAAAGGCCACCGGCCCGCTCACCGATTTCTTGAGCTTGCCCAGGGGGACTTCCCACGGCAGGCCGGCGCCGCCACCATCGGACGCATCCGCTGCATGCGCAGGCTGGATGAGGCCGAACAGAAAAACCACGAGGACAACACCCAGCCAGAAGTACGGGCTGGATACGATGGCCCACGCCTTGCCGGTGAGTGAGGACGGTGCCGAAGTGGATGCAACTTGCATAAGGACCTCTAGACTGGTTTGGTGACGTAAGCATGGCCGTCGTAGGCTTCAACCAAGACGACCTCCTGAACGCGCCTTTTGCCGCTCTCCTTCCCGATGGAAACAATCAGATCGATGGCTTCGGCGATGAGCGATTGCATTGGTGCCTGGGTGGCTTCAGCGACCAGCTGTTCCAGGCGGATCAATCCGGCAGCAGCCGAGTTCGCGTGCACGGTTGCAGCCCCGCCGGGGTGCCCCGTGTTCCAGGCCTTGAGCAGCGCCAGGGCAGCGCCATCGCGGACTTCGCCCACCAGGATCCGGTCCGGGCGCAGCCGCATCGTGGCCTTGAGCAGCCGCGTCATGTCCACGTGATCGACGGACCTCATCGTCACGGCATTGGGCGCATTGCATTGCAGCTCGCCGGTGTCCTCGATGATCGCCAGCCGATCCTGGGGACAGACTTTCGTCATGTAGTCGGTGATGGCGTTGGTGAGCGTCGTCTTGCCGGTCCCCGTTCCCCCCACCACCAGGATGTTGCGTCGGTTGCGCACAGCCGCCTGGATCGCGTCACGCTGGTCCGAGTTCATGGTCCCAGCGTCTACATAGTCATCCAGCGAAAAGATCCTGATCGCCTTCTTGCGGATGGTGAAGGTAGGCGAGCGCACAACGGGAGGGATCAGCGCCTCGAAACGCGAGCCGTCCAGCGGCAACTCGCATTCCAGGATGGGGTTCTGAGCGGTTATCTGCGTCTTCAGGGTCGAGGCCACCGTCCCCATGAGCGACTCTGCTTGCGAGGCTGAAAGCCCCCCGATCGATACCATCGGCGCCCCAAGGCATTCCACCCACAACTTTCCGTCGGGGTTGAGCATGATCTCGATCACATCCGGATCTTCCAGGAGCCGGCAGATGTTCGGACCAAGTTCGCGGCGCAGCTTCTCATTGATGCGGCGCTCATGCTCCGATCGGTTCAGTGACAGGTTGAAGGGTTCTGAACTTTGCATATTGCCCCCCGTCCTTGGGTGCTTTCCTGGCGCGTTCGGTCACCAATGCCTGTGCGGCGTGATAGTCAGTAGACTATCAATTGGAAAAATGGCGCAACATACACATGAAACAAAAAAAAACCATGCCCAGAAGCATGGTTTTATCCATTATGGATGGAGGTTTAAGCCAATTTTTTTCCTATGGCACAAGGAGTTGCCAGAGCGGAACGTCAACGCATTTGGCTAAAACTGCCATGTTGTCGAGATTGATATTGCTACGTCCTGTTTCAACTGCGCTGATCCATGACTGGGCGAATCCGGTTCGCTTGGTGACGCCCCGCTGGGTCAACTTGGCTTTTGTCCGTGCTTTACGGAAGTTGCGAGCGAAGATCAATCGCTCTGGGGAGATCGCTTTGCTGTGTGCGTCATCGGCGTCTTGCGAATCCGTTCGCATGGCACCTCCTGTTTCCGTAGTGAGAGGACCCCCTACGTAGACGGGGCAATCAGCATCTTATCAAAGCGCAGCGAAGATAACTGCCCCCACAGCAATCAAGGCAGATACTCCTGCCGTAATAGCTGAAATATACGCTGCTTTCCTGAAAGATTGGGCCTCGACAGCAGAGGCCAGTGACCTTCTTTGAAGGTTCATCGCAGACTGAATATCCTTCTTTAATTCGGTTGTGACCTGCTGCAAAGTGGATTCCATAGATTTATGTACTTGCTCACTGACATAATTGGACGCCTCGGTGATTATTTTCCCAGCGGTTTGCTTAGATTGCTCAACGTGCTGCTGCAGGATGACAGTAAGCTCCTTGCTGGTCTCCGCATACTGGCTTTCAACTAAATCGAGATATTGCTTGAGAACCAATTCATTGAGTGTGACGGTGACAAGTATAGGGTCGTCCTTGCCAAGCAAAACATTGTGGCGAATCGCGAGCTCTTTCCTGATTTCATCGAAGTCGATCATCGTTGCCTCCCTCAGACAACAAGCGCAAGCTGGTCAAAGATTGCAGATTTTGTTTTTTCCAAACGCGACTTGGCCATCAACTTGAACTCTGGCGCTTGCTTTACTTCTTCAAAAGTAAGCTTGCTGTCGAGCATCAGTTTGATGTCCTCGCCATAGGTTGTGCTGGTTTGTCGTGCAATCCGAACAATTCCAGCAATGCGATCCTTGTTATTCTTGTAGACCTGCATGTGCTCGAATTGCGTGCCCGCAGCTTCAATGTCGCCGAAATATTCATTGAGCCATACTACTATTTGCGCATCTCCGGGCATTTGCTCAGCCAACGAGGCCAGCCCGGCCAAAGTGTCGCGCATGGCTTGTCCGCCGGTAATGACCGTGTGAATTACGACCTGCTTGCCATTTTCCTGGATGATATTTATTGCGTCATTCTCTGCAAGGTAGTAGGTCAGCGGAAGGAATGATGCCGCGCCATTGTCAACAACAAAGTCGCTGTCTTCCGCCACAATCTGTTCAATCAGGTTGTCGAAATTTCTTTCATTCAGTGTGCCGTTCTTTATGAGCTCAAGGCGCTGCGTATTGAATGCCTTGTAGCCGGACAGCGTGGCATTCACAGGGTCGGTATCAACCGCCTGTACCTCATTGCCTTTGGAGCGAAGGTATTGAATCAGCAAGGCCGATATGAAGGATTTGCCAACGCCGCCTTTGCCTTGCAGGGTAAAATGAACCTGTTTCATTTTAAATCCTCTTGATTCAAATGAGATCGCCGCGTGAGTTTCCGCTGTTGGGGTTGTAGGTAAATCCATTGGGATTGCCTGCAGGTTTTTTCTGTGTCTTTAGACTGTGGTTTTTCATTCGGGAAGCATTCAGCAGATGTCTACCCAAGCCGACGGAAATTTCCTTTTGGTGCCTATCCTTTACTTCCGCACTCAGATATCGGTTGATATATTTGGTGAATTGCGGATAGGAGATGCCGAGTTGCTGCTGGTGATCCTTGTGGATGGTGAGCAGTGAATGGCCCTCTAGAAGCAGCGTCCGGAATTTCTCAAGCAATGCCAGGAAGGCCACGCGCCCTTGGCCGCGCTGGGCCTGAGTAGGCTGATCTTGCATGCTGTTCTCCTTAGCGCGTGCGCTCAAACCAAGCAGATTTCTAGCGATGCGTGCAAAGCAATTTAATGAAAATCAAGGAAATTTAGCGAAACTTTTGAAAGCTCGAAGCCTGCACAAAGGAAATTTAAGGCAACTTTGGAAGAGTGGCGCAATTCCTTGCGGAAAATATAGTCTATGGAGGATTAATTGCGGCCTGCGTGCTACGCTGGATTATCCACGCGGCGCAAAAGCTTGACGGCAAGATGTGTGCTGTAGGCCTACGCGGCTGCGCCGCTCCTGCCTCCAGCCCCCCTGCTTACTCGCCTTCGGCTCGACGCATCTTGCTCTGCGAGGCTGGGATTCGCTGCCGCGAATAGCACCAAAGACAAACGCCAGGTTGGCGCACCAGTTCCAGTGAGGGCATTCCAGATGTCACACGAAAACGACGATCAGCAGCCTCGGCCACGCCGTGAAGTGCCGCCCATCAAAGTCTGGGTGACAGACGTGGAAAAAGCAAAGGTTGCGGAATTGGCCGACCAAGCCGGTTTATCCCTGTCCGCCTACCTTCTGGCTGCCGGATTAAAGAACCCAATCCGTTCAAAGCTTGATTTCCAAGCGGTCAGTGATATCGCAAAGGTCAATGGCGATCTTGGCCGCGTCGCTGGGCTATTGAAACTTTGGCTGGCTGAAAAGCGGGGGCAGGGTGCGCGGCCAATCGATGTCGAGGCCATGATGATGGATTTCCGGGCCTTGCAGACCGAAATGACATTTTTGATGTCGCGGATGCATAAGCAATGATTGCCAAAAGAATACCTCGGGCCAAGGGAACCTCAAGCCCGGCCAGGCTGGTGCGGTACATGATTGCCGCCAAGGGAGGTATCGATCCTGCCTCGTGGCTAAGGACCGCAGACTATATTTTGGACACCCAGGAGACGACTGCCGTAGGTGAACGGGTGGCTAGCTATAGAGTGACAAACTGCGGTACGGACGACCCGGCCATTGCCACGATATTGATCAGCGCGAAACAAGCAGAAAACAGGAAATCAAAGGCCGATAAAACCTATCATTTGGTGTTTTCATTTCCGCAAGGTGAAAATCCAAGCCTTGATGTCTTGCATGCGATTGAAGATGAATTGTGCGCAGCCATAGGCTTGGCGGACCACCAAAGGATATCTGCCATCCATAAGGACACGGATCACTTGCATGTCCATGTAGCAATCAATAAGGTCCATCCTACGGGGCTGCAGAATATCGAGCCTTACTACGACAAGAAACGGCTCATGCAGGCATGCGATGCGCTTGAGATCAAATACGCCTTGCAACGAACTTTCCATGGAGCCAAGGAGATTGAAAATGAACGACAAGGATTCATTCAGCTCGGACCAGAGCAGATCTGCAGCGAGAGAGATAGCAAATTCAGAAAATACTTACTTAAGTCCTACGATATCTCGTTTGAAGAGTCACCAGAGGCCAACACCTTCAACGATTTGCGAACGCTGTCCGGCTGCGGTTTGGCACACGCTGCCAACCGAAATAAGGTGCTATTGCCGGGTGATGCATGTAGTGGTCTGGGGGCCGCAGGAGAAAGCAGCGCTGACGGCATGCGACGGGCGGGAAATGGCCATAGAGAAAATGTTGGCCATAAAGGAATAGATATAGAGGCCAAGAGCGGCATCGAAACGCTCACGGGTTATGTGGCACGCGAAATTGCCGCAGAGCTGCGTGCCGCTACCAGCTGGGCTGAAATACACATGGCTGTGGCCAGGCATGGGCTAGAAGCCAATCTGCGCGGAGCGGGCCTGGTCTTTGGCGATCCCGGACTCCCACTCTGGACCAAGGCCAGCAGCTGCGGACGCGACCTGTCCTTAAAAGCCCTATCGGACCGGCTGGGACCCTATCAGCCGGCAGCGCATAAATTGCAGCGCAAGAGCAACAAGTCCTATGCCCCCCGGCCACGGGGAATGGGCGTATCCGCCGCTGCGCTCTATGCAAGCTACCTGCGCGAGCGCCAGGAGCAAGCAGCGGCACGGCGCATGGGGCTCGAGCGGATCAGGCTAACCGGGCTGGAAGCCAACGCCCGATTGCGGAAGTGGATGCACGCCCAGCGCACCTTGCTGAAAGCCGCACCCAAGGGAGCCGTGCGCAGCATCACGCAAGGCACCTTACGGCAGCAGTTCCAAGCCACAAGAGCCAACAACCGCCAGGCGCTGAAACAGCAAAGGAGGGCGCTTTTTTCCCGCACCAGTATGCCGGGCTGGGCTCGCTGGCTGACCGAGCAAGCCGAAAGCGGAAACCTCGAGGCCTTGGCTGTACTGCGCGAGCGAGACGAGGTCGCACGCAAATGGCATGGCGACCTGCTTACCGCCGAGAGGGCAGACCAGGCAAAGGCCATCGTGATGAACTCCTTGATGCCCAAGGTGCGCAGGGACGGAAGCGTGGCGTACCGGACTGTGGACGGTGGGGTGGTGATCGACCGGAAGACCCATGTCCATGCGCAGATCGCGACCACGGGGGCCGCCATGGTGGCGTTGGACTTGGCCGCGCAGAAATTCGAGAGCCAGCCATTGATTGTGGAGGGAAGTGCTGCATTCCGGCTCGAAGTAGCTGCGCTGGCCGGCCTGCATGGCTTGCAGGTCACTTTCGTGGACGAGTCAATGGAGCAGTCGAGGCAGGCCTCGATGCGTTTCAAGGTACAGATGCCACCGGCGAATCCAATCCAAGCCAGCCAAGAACAGGCACCAAAAGAAGGGCCGAAAAGCAGGGAGGTGGCCGTACCGCCTACAGCGGATTTGCTGGCGTCATCCCAAGAATCGGTCAAAAGGGCTGCAGCAGGAACTCCAGCCCCTGCTAGCCAGAAGCAATCACCCGGGGAACAGCGCAAGAACGCGAGGGCAGGGGAGCCGAACACCTCGGAAGGAAACCTGTTGAACGTAACAATTTGGGTCAATGAGCGCAATGCATTGGGCCAAAAAATATCGTCTATAGGCTATCACCGGCTATGGATGCCCGGCGATGCCGGAGCCTTCCGGTACGCCGGCAAGCGGCGTATGCAAGATGGCTCGGAGGTGCTTTTGCTTCAGCACGCAAACGAGGTGGTGGTGAAGCCTGCAAGCGTGCATGTTGTCGCCAAGGCCGCGCGGTGGCGCGTGGGCCAGACAGTCCATCTGGACGCCCGGGGGCGCTTTATTGACCGCAATAAAGGTGTCGAGCTATGAACGCAAAAAATTCCTCCATCGTTTGGCTAAGGATGGTGGGCGGCGGTGTTTTCCTGCTGTTCGTGACGGCCGCCAGCAGCGTCTGCACGCAATTCGTCGCCAGCCGCCTGGGCTACCCCACATCGCTCGGGAAACCGGTTGCCGGCATGCTCTACGGCCCCTTCGACTGGTGGCGATGGCTGTTCAAGTTCTATGACCACGCCCCCAGCACCTACCACTACGCGGCCATCATTTTTTTCAGCAGCGTGCTGTTCGGGCTGATGTTCTATGTGTCGTGGATTGGCCTGAAGTCACGCAGCCCGCGCAAGCACGAGGAGGTGCACGGAACAGCGCAGTTCGCGACGTTGGAGCAGGTAAGGAAAACGGGGCTGCTGCCCCCCGATGGCAAGCCGGGACAGGGCGTCTACTGCGGCGCGTTTGACGACCCCAAAACCGGGGCGACCCATTACCTTCGGCACGATGGCCCGGAACATATCGCGGCACTCGCGCCCACGCAATCCGGCAAGGGGGTCGGCCTGGTCATTCCTACCTTGCTGAGCTGGCCACAGAGCGTTTTCGTCCTGGACATCAAGGGCGAGAACTACGCCATGACTTCAGGCTGGAGAAAGCACCACGCCAACAACGTGGTGCTTCGCTTCGACCCAGCCAAGCCAGGCTCAAGCTGCGCCTGGAACCCTTTGTCGGAGATCGGGCACCGCACCCGCTTCCAGGTCAGCGACACGCAAAACATCGCGCTGATGGTGGTGGACTCGGACGGCAAGGGCATCGAGGGCAACCACTTCCGCAGCGCGGCGTTCGAACTGCTGGTCGGGCTGATCCTGCACGCCCTCTACAAGGCCGAAAAAGTGGGCCGTACCCCCTGCCTACAGGACATCGGACACATGCTCACCGGGGTCGGTGTCTTTGCGGCCCCAGGCACCAAAAACGATCTTGCGGACGATTCAGACGGCGATCCAAGGGCTCTGGCCGGGTTGTTCGCTGAAATGCGCGAAGTCAAATTCAAGAGCCAGGAGCCTGCTGACGGAGAGGCCGCCCTGGTGATCACCAGCGTGGGCAGCCGCATGCTGAACACGCCCGCGCGCGAACTCGGAAGCATCATTTCCACCGCCAACAACGCGCTTTCTCTCTACCGCGACCCCATCGTCGGAGAGAACACCAGCCGCAGCGACTTCAGGATTGCCGACCTGATGGACCACGAGCGCCCCGTCTCGCTGTACCTCATATCCACGCCAAAAACCTCCAAGCGCCTGGTGCCGCTGACCCGGCTGCTGTTGACGATGATCGTCTTCACCCTGGCGGACGAGATGGAGTTTGACGACGGACGTTCGAAGACTGCCCACAAGCACCGCCTGCTGCTGATGCTGGATGAATTTCCCACGCTGGGAAAGCTGGAGGTCTTCGAGGAAGCCCTCGCCTATATCGCTGGCTATGGCATGAAGGCGTACCTCATCACGCAGGACGTGCAGCAGCTCTACAAGGCCTATACCAACTACGAAAGCATCATTTCCAACTGCCATGTGCGCATTGCCTTTGCACCCAACAAGGTAGAGACAGCGGAATGGATGTCGAAGATGACCGGCACGACAACCGTCGTCAAGGAGCAGATTTCGACCTCAGGCAAGCGGTTTGGCCTGGTGCTCGAGCAGGTCTCGCGCAGCTACCAGGAAGTCCAGCGGCCGTTGATGACGCCGGACGAGATCATGCGCCTGCCGGGACCAAAGAAAGACACCAGCGGCAGGGCGATCACAGAGCCCGGCGAAATGCTGATTTTTGTCGCTGGCCAGCCAGTAATCCGTGGCCGCCAGATCCTGTATTTCCTGGACCCCACTTTCTCCAAGCGCTCCAAGGTCAAGCCGGTGCCCACGGACTCCCTACGCGACGGCCCTCCCAAGGATGATGCAGGCAAGCCAGCGCAGGGCGATTCCAAGCCAAAGAGCTTCGTGGTTTCATGAAAACGGGCAAATCCTTCGCCATCTGGGCACTATCCTTGACCGGGCTAGTGGCGGCTTTCGCCGTCGGCGGCCGCGCTACCGGGTTGCGGATCAATGCTACGGCGTCGGCACCCACCGGCCTCTGGATGGTCAAAAAGGTCGGCATAGACAGGCTGGGGCGCCGGCGGCTGGTGGAGATCTGTCCGCCGGCGGCCCCGGTAGTCGACTGGATGCGCGACCGCGGCTATCTGGCAGCAGGAGGCTGCGACATGCAAGTTGCACCGCTTCTCAAGCCGATCCAGGCGATCGCGGGCGATGTCGTCCGGCTGCAGCCAGGCAGGCCTGCCGTGGTCAATGGCAGGGAGCTCCAGAACACCCGGGCCCTGCCTTTTATGCGCGCCTACCCGGCGGGGGAGTACCAGGTGGGGCCAGGGGAGGTATGGGTCTTCTCCAGCTATAGCGACGGGAGCTTTGACAGCCGTTACTTCGGGCCTGTCCCGCTGTCTCGCGTGCGAGGCATTGCAACTCCGCTCTGGGTCTCAGGCAGCACTGCTGCGCTATCAAGCGGGGGTGCCCAATGACTGGATTGGAACTGCTGGCGGCATGCGCCCCCAATGTCGCACCCGCAACCATCCAGAAAATCATCCATGTCGAAAGCCGTGGCAACCCCATAGCGGTCAACGCCAATGACCGTGTCGTGGCCGGCAAGGATGGCACGAAGACGCGCGTGAGGTTCAAGGCGCCCATTCCCATCCAGTCGGCACAGGATGCCGTGACCGTGGCCTACGCCGCCATCGAGGCAGGCCATTCCGTGGATCTAGGTTACATGCAGGTCAACAGCCGAAATCTGCCCGCGCTGGGGATGAGCGTGGAAGAAATGCTGTCAGATGGCTGCAAGAACGTTGCTGCCGGGGCGCAGGTATTGGCGGCTTTCTATGCGTCCGCCTTGCCAAGATTCGGCAGCGAGCAGGCCGCCCTGCGGGCCGCCTTGTCTGCCTACAACACCGGCAATTTCAACCGGGGCTTTCTTAACGGCTATGTCGCGCGATACGGCATAGCAGGCGGGGCAGCGCCGGGCGTCAACGTGCCCGCCCTCGATCCCCGCACCTCCCCCACTGCCATCTTTGTTCGCCAGCAGCCAAGAAAGGATGCCTCCATGAATGACACCAAGGACCAAGCCGCTCCCGTCGCCATCCGGGTCGATCCAGTCATCAGCCGTTCGCAGGCCGACGCGGGCTTGCCGGGCGTTCAGGTGGAGTACACGGCTGAGGAAGCAGAGCGCAATGGCGCCTTTGAGGAAACCGCACTCAGCGAGGCCGATGCCTGGGAGGCAAATGCAGACCTGGCTGCCGACGATCCCCAGGGCACTGCGATCTTGGTCGGAGGCAAGCGCGTGCAGAGGAAGGGCAGAGGTGGCTGACCATGAAACAGGAATACGCAGAACAGGTGGCGGCCCGAATCATCGAGCAGTTGCAGCAGGGCGTTGCCCCTTGGCAAAAGCCCTGGAAGCCCGGCGAATTGCGTTTGCCCTACAACCCCACAACCGGCCAGGCCTACCGCGGCATGAACAGCATGTGGCTGCACATGCAAGGCCATGGCGACCCGCGGTGGATGACCTACAACCAAGCCAACGCAGCGGGCGCACAGGTCAGAAAGGGCGCCAAGGGAGCGCATGTTGTCTACTGGAAAACCAATGAAGAAAGGAAGCTGCAGGACGAGAACGGCAGGCCTGTGCTGGACAAACGCGGGAAGCAGCAAACCGTCACCGTGCAGCTGGAGCGGCCACGTTCGTTTACGGCCGTAGTGTTCAACGGGGAGCAGATAGACGGGCTGCCGTCGATAGAGGCCCGCCCAGTGGCCGCAGAATACGAGCGCCACGAAAGAGCTGAGCGCATTTTGCAAAACAGCGGCGCGCGGCTGCACCACGAGGAAGGCGACCGGGCGTTTTACCGGCCCCGCACTGACAGCATCCACTTGCCGGAGCGCGGCCAGTTCCCAACAGTCGATGCCTACTATGCGACCGCCTTCCATGAGCTCGGGCACTGGACGGGACATCCCAGCCGGCTCCACCGTGAACTAACCCATCCCTTTGGTTCCGAGGGCTACGCGCGCGAGGAGCTGCGCGCGGAGATCGCCTCCCTGATGCTGGGCGAACGCCTCGATCTCGGGCACGACCCGAGCCGCCATGCTGCCTATGTCGGTTCCTGGGTGAAGGCCTTGCAGGAAGACCCGCGTGAAATCTTCCGGGCTGCGTCGGACGCCGAGCGGATCAGCGGTTTCGTGATGGCCTTCGAGCAGGAGCAGCGCCTGGAGCAGACAACGGAACATTCGGCGACACAGCCGTCGGCGGCTCCGTCCCGTGCCGTTTTGCACGAACAGCCGGAGAAGCCTATGCCATCCCGCACCTACCTGGCGGTACCCTATGCCGAGAAGGAAGAAGCCAAGGCGCAAGGGGCCAAATGGGATAAAGAGGCCAAGGCCTGGTACGCCAAGGCTGGGGTCGATGTGGCCACGTCGGGGCTTGCCCGCTGGAGCATCGACAAGCCGGGCGTGATCCAAGCCGCGCCACCAGCACCTATCGAACAGCAGTTCCTGAAAGCGCTGCGCGACGCCGGCTTGGACATCAAGGCCGCGCACGATGACAAGGTCCACCCGGTGGCCGACGGCAAGATCCATCGGGTCCCGGTGGTGGATGACAAGGCCGGCGCGACCAGTGGCGCATATGCCTTCCACCGGCACGACGCCATGCCTGGCGGCTTTATCCAGAACTACAAGACCGGCCAGATCGTGCATTGGAAGCCTGAAGGAAAGACAGATGCTGTCTCGGCCGAGGAGCGTGCCCGGTTCGCGGCGGCGGCCGATTTGCAGCGGCAAGCGCGATCCGCAGAACGCGCAGCAGAGCATCAGGCGACCGCCGCCGCCGCCGCCGCGTTGTGGCACGAAGCGCCTGCAGCAACGGCAGAAAACGCCTATTGCAAAGCCAAAGGCATCCAGAATCCAGCCGGCCTGCGCGTGGTGCCTGCGGCCATCTCAGCGGCAGCAGCGGCTCACGGAATAAGGATCGCCAAGACACCCGCGGAAGCCAAGGAGCTGCGTGAAGAAGCTCCCACAAACCGGGTCTTCAAGGAAGGCGACCTGCTGGTCCCGGGGCGGGATGCCGGGGGCAAGCTGTGGACGCTGCAAAGCGTGAATCCCCACTTCAAGAGCTTCATGAAGGGCGGGCGAAAGCATGGCGTTTTCTGTGCCACTGGCCCGGATGGGCCGGGAAATTCCCCTTTGGTGCTTGCAGAGGGGTATGCCACGGCCGACACGGTTTCGCGGCTGCTGGAGGGAGCTCCTGTCATCGCGGCGTTTGACGCCGGCAATTTGGATGCAGTGGCAAAGAGCTTGCGGGAGCAGTACCCCAGCAGGCTGCTCTTGATTGCTGCGGACAATGACCACCAGGCGCAGGCAGAAAACAAACCCAATGTGGGGCTGCAAAAGGCCATGGAGGTGGCCCAGAAGTATGGCGGGGGAGTGATGGCGCCCCAATTCATGCCTGGCGCTCGGGGATCGGACTGGAACGATGTGGCGGCCATGGGCGGTGATGAAGCCGCCCGCAAGATGCTCGCGGAGCAGATGGCCATTGCAACCAGGGATGCGGCGATCACTGCGGATCGCTTGACCACTCTGGCCCGCGAGCGCGACATGGAAGCGCGCAACGACCCAACCACCAGTGCGGACGACGCAAAGCTTGCCTTGGAGCGGGGCCGGGCTGCCGAAACCATGGCTGGCGCGCAGTCCCAGCTGGGTGAGGTACGGGGCTTGGCGGCAGATGGCAAGTTGGGCAATGAAAAGGGAAAGCGGTCGATAGGAGCCGTCAAAGCTGGCCTAGACCGCAAAACCGGAGCCATGCATGACAAGGCCAAGCTGGAGCGCCAGGAAGTCCAAAACAGCGGTCTAGACCAAGCTTCAGAGATCTCCTGGAAGAAGCTGCCGCTAGACGTGCGCCAAGCGAAAGAGGACCTGGTGAGAAGCGGCCGAGCCGTTTCGCTGCCGAAGGATGCACCCATTGCACTGCGCAAGGCGGCGGGGTTGGACGTGATTTCAGGCCGAAGCCAAGGCTATGACGCGGACCTGTAGCCAGAGCGCAGGGAGCAAAAAGTGGGGTTCTGTGAGCATCCTCTGCAGATTAGGAAACCCGTTCGCCAATCATGTCCCATGAATAATTGAGCACGTTGCCGATTTCATTTCTATTGCCTGTGGCAGCGGTCATGTTCGATGGTGCGCCAGTGCGTGGTGAGCGCACGATCAGCGCGCGGGCTGGATATCGGTGACGATCATCTTCCCCTCCTCGGTGACAACCATAAACTTCACTTTGTCGCCAGGCTTCACGTTGGACAATAAATTCTTGTCCTTGGCAGTAAAGACCATGGTCATGCCGGGCATATCCAGATGCTGGATGTCGCCATGCTTGATGGTGACCTTACCGTTATCCAGATCAACTTTCCTGATCTCGCCATCAGTCAGGGACGTTGGTTGAGTCGCTTCTGTCTTGGCCGGATCCATGGCTGGCTGAGCAAAGCTGCTCATAGGCAGTGCTAGGCCCAAAGCTACAGCGGAAATGGCAAGCATTTGTTTGATTATGTTCATGATGAACTCACGAGTACGAGTTGAAAACTTCCACTGAGCCATCTTTCTGGATCAGCAGCACTTTGTAAGGATCGCGCTGACCGCCATAAACTGGTCCGTCCATCCCGGGCGATCCGATGGGCATCCCTGGCACGGCTAAACCGAGTGCCTTGGGTTTTTCCTTGAGCAAGCGCCGAATATCGGCAGCAGGCACGTGGCCCTCGATCACATAGCCTTGCACAAGAGCGGTATGGCACGAGCCGTGTTTTTGCGGCATGCCCAGCCGGCTGCGCATCGCGCCGTTGCCCTGGTCGATCACGCTAGCGGTAAAGCCGTTTTGCTGCAGATGGACTATCCAGTCCTTGCAGCATCCGCAGTTCGGGTCTTTCCAGACCTGAATGGCAACGGATTGCGGCGCGGCAAGGGCGGGCAGCGCGCTCGAGCCAAGGAGCACGGTTCCCAGCAGCAATCTGCGTCGCTGAGGGTTCATATAAGAAGCTGACGATGACATGAAGTGGACTCCTGATTCGACGCGTTGCAATGGGGTATTACTTCTTGCCAACTTGGACGGCACCCTTCATGCCGGCTTCGTAGTGACCAGGCATCAGACAGGCAAAGTTCACGCCTCCCGCCTTGGTGAACTGCCATACGATTTCGCCCTGCTTGCCAGGCTGCAGCGTCACCTTGCTGGGTTCGTCGTGCTCCATTTCCGGGAACTTCTTCATCTGTTCCAAGTGCTCCAGCAGTTCTTTCTCTGTGCCCAGGCTGAGTTCGTGCTTGACCTGTCCGACGTTTTTGACGATGAAGCGCACGGTTTCGCCCTGTTTGACCTGAATGTTCGACGGCGTGTAACGCATGTTGTCGCTCATTTCGATGGTGATGGTGCGACTGGCCTTGGCGGCGACGCCGGGTTTGCCAATGGCTGTCTCTCCCCCGTCACCGTGACCACCTGCATGGGTGCCGCTAGCGAAGGCTGTCCCCGATGTGGCCAGTGCAATCATGGCGATGAGTTGGGAAATAGAGGAGTGTTTGAATTTCATGGATGGGTTCTCGTTGAAAATGGAAGAAAAAATCAATGCTCGCCATGCGATGTAGGCTTACGCACCTTGACTTCGGTCGGAGTTGCAGGCCTGCGAAGGCGCGGCATGGACTGGCCGCCCTCTGCGCTAAAGCGCGCGGGCTCGGTCATCGGGCCGGTGTATTCATGCGCGACCGTGCCTGCCGGATGCTTGAACCATCCGGGGTCTTTGTAGACGCCGGGCTGCTGGTCCTTGCGCACCTTGAGCACGCTGAACATTCCACCCATCTCCACCGATCCGAACGGCCCCTGGCCGGTCATCATGGGCATAGTGTTGTCGGGGATTGGCATCTCCATCTCGACCATGTCAGACATACCGCGTTCGCCCATGACCATGTAGTCTGGAATGAGCTTGTTGACTTTCTTGGCTAGGCCGCTGTGATCCACGCCAATGAGAGTGGGAACGTCGTGGCCCATGGGGTTCATGGTGTGGTGGCTCTTGTGGCAGTGGAAGGCCCAATCTCCTTCCTCGTCGGCCACGAACTCGATCTGACGCATCTGGCCCACGGCCACGTCGGTGGTTACCTCATGCCAGCGCGTGCTCTTGGGCGTCGGGCCACCGTCGGTGCCGGTCACCACAAACTCGTGTCCATGCAAGTGCATCGGGTGATTGGTCATGGTGAGATTGCCCATGCGAATGCGAACCTTGTCATTGAGCCGGACATTCAAGGAATCGATGCCAGGAAAGACACGGCTGTTCCACGTCCACAGGTTGAAGTCCGTCATTTCCGCGACCTTGGGTGTCGCGGCCCCTGGTTCGATGTCATACGCACTGAGCAGGAAGCAGAAATCCCGCTGCACTTCGTCGATCAGGGGGTGCTTGGCTTTAGGGTGCGTGACCCAGAAGCCCATCATGCCCATGGCCATCTGCACCATTTCGTCGGCATGCGGGTGGTACATGAAAGTGCCGGGACGACGCGCGACGAACTCGTAGACAAACGTCTTGCCCGTTGGGATGGCCGGCTGTGTGAGGCCGGTCACGCCATCCATGCCGTTGGGCAGGCGTTGCCCATGCCAGTGGATGCTGGTGTGCTCGGGCAACTTGTTGGTAACGAAAATGCGCACGCGGTCGCCTTCGACCACTTCAATGGTCGGACCTGGGCTCTGGCCGTTGTAGCCCCACAAATGGGCCTTGAAGCCAGGTGCCATTTCGCGCACCACCGGTTCGGCCACCAGGTGAAACTCCTTGACACCCTGGTTCATTCGCCACGGCAGCGTCCAGCCGTTGAGGGTGACCACCGGGTTGTAGGGCCGCCCCGAGTTAGGCACCAAGGGGGCCATGGTATTCGGGCTGGTTTGGATCACCGGCTCGGGCAGTGCCGCCATGGCCACGCGGCTCACCGTGCTGGCCGCGACTGCTCCGCCTGCGATGCCTGCGTATTTAAAAAAATCTCTTCTGGATGTCATGACATGGATCTTTGCTTTAGTGGCCCGCATCGCCCGCACTGGGCGCGCCTGACGTGACTGACAACGTGGTGTTGATAGGGCGCCCGATTACGGATGCCTGCATGGCGGCATCGGCCAGCCAGAACTGCTGTTGCGCATCAATGGCGGCCGTGACGGCGCTAATCTGATCGCGCGCGTCGGCCAATAGCTCAAAGACGCTGATCAGCATGCCGTTGTAGCGAAGCTGGTTTTCCTCTGAGATCACCTTGCGCAGCGGCATGACTTCATCGCGGTGGTGACGCGCCACGTCATAGGCCGTGCGATACGCTGAATAGCTTTCGCGCAGGCTGGAGCCGGCAGAGCGTACCGTGGCTTCGAGCTGATTGGCCGCCGCCAGGGTCTGGGCATTCATCGCGTCTCGCTGCATCCCGCCCCAGTCGAAAATGGGTAGGCGTACTGCGATTTCCCAGCCGCGTGCGGTCGAACGTGTGCCTTCTGCGCGATCAAAGCTGGTATTGCGGCTCCCCTGCAATTCGATGTCGGTGAAACTGGTCGCCATGTTCAGACCCTGGGCCTTGGCTGCACCATCCAACGCGGATTGCGCCAGACGGATGTCCAGACGCGCCTGGGTCGCTTGCGAGGCGACAGTCTGTGGATCCAGCGGCTTCTTGGGCAGCTCCGGCAGCCGCTCCGGCAGCTTAAGCGCTTGTTCCTGCGCCTCATCCAGTCCCATCAGTCGCACGAGTTCTTCACGGGTGGCCGTAGCCTGGTGCTGCGCGGCGCTCAGCCGGGTGGCGGCATCGGCGTAGAAGACTTGCTCGCGAGCACGTGTAATCCGATTGAAGTTGCCCGCCGCCTGCATGCGCTTGGCGAGTTCCGCTCCTGCTTCCGCACTTTCATAGACCTGTTTGGCGTATTTGAGCGCTTGCTGCGCGGCAACGGCCCGCACCCAGCCCTGACGCACACGGGTGATCTGGTCCACCACGTCACTGGTCAGGCGCAGTTGCGCTTGCTCAATGCGCCGGGTAGCGACGCCGTGGCGTGCTGGAAGAGTTAAAAGATCCAACAAGCCGAAGGACAAAGCGCGCCCCAACTCCAGCTCGTCGCCCGCGACCATGCGCTCAAAACTGAAAATGGGGTTGGCAATTCGCCCGACCTGCGCGGCATTCGCCGACTCGGCCCAACCCTGCGCCAGAAGGGTCTGCAGGGATGGGCTGTTTACCAAGGCCAACTGGACAGCATCTTTCTGTTCCAGGGGCTGCGCCAGCAAGGCTTGAGCGGCTTGTGCACGCTGGCCGCGTTCATCCTGGGTACGAGCCAATGCGAGTTGGCCCCCGGTAAAGTTGCCAGCCTCGTTGTTGATGCGTTGAATGTTCTGATCCAGGTTGACGCTGGCACAACCGGCTAGCACTGCCAAGCCGAGTGCAGACAGGGCCAGTTTGGCATGGGTGGCACGCAACCCAATCATGGCTTGTCTCCTCCATGATGACCAGAATGCGGGTCGCTGGCGGGGCTGTTTTTGTCTGACGCGGGATCACTCATCTTGATTTCCTTGGCATAGGCGCGCCAGCCGCCAATCTGGCCCACGCGATCATTGGCTCCGCGCCAAGACTGCACCGGTTGATCCGCATAGGCTTGGTAAGCCCCGATAGGGGACGAATACTGCAGCGTCGTCAGCGGCGCTGGCTTGGGCGCCTCGGTGTCTGCTGGAGCCTGGGCGAAAGCCACCCCCACAAACAACACGAATGTCGAAGGCAACACAGCCCTGAATGGCGGCAGGTAGTTGGAAGTGGCCATGGTCTCCTCTAGAAGAATTTCAGTCTCACGGTATGGAGAGATTCTGAAGAGATCACCCTTTCATTCAGATGTTCTGAAAATTACATTGTTGTTATCTACATGTCAGAACCGCTCAGGCTTGGCAAACTCTCACCCAGCATTGAACGGAGCGCATACGTGAAAATATTGATCGTCGAAGACGAACCCAAAACGGGTGAGTACCTGCGTCAGGGTTTGACAGAAGCCGGATACATTTCCGACCTAGTGGCCAACGGCGCGGATGGCCTGCATATGGCCTTGCAGGGCGAATATGACTTGGTGATCCTGGATGTCATGCTGCCCGGCCTGAATGGCTGGCAAGTGCTGCAATCCCTGCGTGACCGGGGGATGGGCATGCCCGTCCTGTTCCTGACTGCCCGCGATCAAGTGGAAGATCGTGTCAAGGGACTGGAGCTCGGGGCCGACGACTACCTTGTCAAGCCGTTCTCGTTCGCCGAGTTACTGGCCAGGGTGCGGATCATTCTGCGGCGCGGCCACCCTGGCAACGAAAGCACTATGTTGCGAGTGGCCGATCTGGAGCTGGACTTGCTGCGCCGCCGGGTATCCCGCAATGGCAAGCGTATCGATCTGACGGCCAAGGAATTCGGCCTGCTGGAGCTGCTGATGCGCCGCCACGGTGAAGTGCTGCCACGCTCCCTGATCGCATCGCAGGTGTGGGACATGAACTTTGACAGCGACACCAATGTCATCGAAGTGGCGATGCGCCGCCTGCGCGTGAAAATTGATG
Organism: Comamonas endophytica; assembly: GCF_023634805.2. Classification (NCBI taxonomy): domain Bacteria; kingdom Pseudomonadati; phylum Pseudomonadota; class Betaproteobacteria; order Burkholderiales; family Comamonadaceae; genus Comamonas; species Comamonas endophytica. The sequence goes on along the minus strand of NZ_CP106883.1, from coordinate 77,649 downwards.
AAGGCCAACCGGTCAAGCTTATCCAGACCGTGCGCGGCATGGGCTATGTGCTGGATATGCCAGAGGAGGAATAGGTGGAGTCGAAACTGTCTTTGGGCAAGCTTTCGCTGACCCGCCGCTTAACCCTTTTCTTCAGCATGGTGGCCGCGGCTGTGGTGCTTGGGTTGGGAGGTCTTTTTCTGGTGGAAATTGATCAACACTTCGTCGAGATGGACCGGATGGCCCTGCAGGAAAAGCGGCATTTGATCGAGGAAATTCTTGGCAATGCAAGCGCAGTGGACGACGCAAGCTTGCGCTTGAGCGAGGCTTTGAATTATCACCACGACCTCCATGTCCTGGTGCAGGACGCCCAGGGAAGGACAGTTTTTCAATCGTCAGCATCCAACCTCAATGTGCAAAGTGGCGTTGCTCTTAGCACCGAGGAGCAAAGCATTTTCGGGGTCTGGCGTCACCACGATACCGAGTTCCACACCTTGAGCTTTGGAACTGCCCCGGCTTACTCCGCATCGGCGTTGCAGGTTTTGATCGCAGCGGATACCAAACACCACACCCAATTCCTCAATGGGCTGCGCAGCAGTTTGGCGTTCTACGTGGTCGCAGCCATTCTCGTGTGTAGTCTGCTGTCGTGGCTCGCGGCACGCCACGGGCTCGCGCCTCTGCGTGAAATGAAGTCACGCGCAGCGGTGGTCACTGGTCAGAAACTTTCCGAGCGCATGCCAGTGGAAGCTGTTCCGGTGGAAATGGCCGATCTGGCGCAGGAGCTCAATCGCATGCTGGACCGCCTGCAGGAGGACTTTCAGCGCCTGACCGAATTCTCGTCGGACCTGGCACACGAGCTGCGCACCCCCATCAGCAATCTGCTGACGCAGACACAGGTGGCGCTGGTAACCAAGCGCGATGCTGCGACGTACCGCGACATCCTGGCTTCCAATGCCGAGGAATTTCAGCGTTTGGCGCGCATGGTGTCCGACATGCTGTTCCTTGCCAAGACCGAGCGCGGCGTGGATCTGCCGCATAAGGAGCTGTTCTCCGCCCGCCAGGACGCACTAGCGCTGCTGGATTTTTATGAGGCCGTAGCCGAGGAAAAGCGCATCCGACTCCAGTTGAAAGGCGATGGCGAGGTTGAAGGCGATCGCCTGATGTTTCGCCGTGCAGTGAGCAACCTGCTGTCCAATGCCGTGCGTTACACGCCCGAGGCTGGAGATATCACTATTCACATCACCAGTACAGCACAAGCGACGACAGTGGCCGTGGAGAACACTGGTACCGACATCGATGCCAAGATCTTGCACCGGCTGTTCGACCGCTTCTATCGAGCCGATGCTTCCAGGGCCCATCCCGACTCCGATGGCTCCGGGCTGGGCCTGGCCATCACACGCGCTATCGCACAAGCCCACGGTGGCCGTGTCACGGTGACGTCGGGCCACGGGCGAACCTGCTTTGCCCTGGTGTTTCCCCATCGGGGCTCTCAATCATCAAGCTGACAACATTGTCATCGGGTGGTCCAGATTCTGTTGGGTTGCGCTTCCTAAGATGGACACATCACCTCAACGCCCCACCAGGGCATGAGATGCAAGTTTCATCCACCTTCGTTAGGAGCTTCAATCATGATCCAACAACGCCTCTCCCTTGCTTCCATCATCGCAGCCGCAACCGCAGTGGTTGCTCTGGGCCTTCCAGGGATGGCTTCGGCAGCATACGAGCATCCTGCCAACAATGAAAAGGGAATAATCGTTCACCAGGAACACTGGAAGAGCGAGAAGACGCGAGAGCAGGTGATCGCGGAAACCAAGGCTGCCATGCAGCAAGGGCGCCTGTCGTATGGCCAAAGCAACTACCCGTTCCGCACATCTGAGGCGGGTCCTGGCAAGACGCGTGAGCAAGTGATCAATGAAATGCTGAACGAGTCATCTGCCGAACGCGACACGCGTGAGCGTCTCTACTACCCGGGTTGATCGCCTTCAGTTGGAATTGCAGCGGATCACATTGAATCCTTGCTGTGAGATCGCTGGCATTGGCCTGGCTACCGCTGGATAGCTCCGGCCACTGTCCAATTTCTCTGAGACCTCACTGCCGCGCCCCGTCTTGGCAAATTGCTTTCCCAACCGCTGCTCGAACCGGTTTCTGCTGCCTGCATGAACCTATGCCGTCATCCAGCATTTGTAGCGCCTGCTAGACACGTTTCATAGTCCCTCGGCCGCATGCTTCATGACACCAGCCCGGTGAAGAGCTTCTAGGCTGGACATGGGCGGTGACGACTTCCTTGTCCATAGCCCAATATGGCCTGGTTCTGCGCGATGGCCGGCCTTCTAGGCAGCACAGCGTCATGTGATGGCGCGGAGTCTTCAATCCAAGGCGCTATGGTCCCAGTGCTGGGATGGGCCAGCGCCGACGGCATTGCGAACCACAGTGATGCCTTCAACGTTTAAGCCAAGTGAAGACCGCGGCTTTCAGCCGTTGGGGTCGTGTAGCAATGTCGGCCTTCTTGAGCTTTGCTAGTTAGGGTGATGTGCTCGGACCCGAGCTCTATTAGGGCTCGCAGAATCGCAGCCTTAGCCTTCAGCACCTCACCACGCTCACACAGGTAAACAGGGGGGTTATCCGCAGACCTACTGCGAACCTACGACAGGTTGCAGTGATCCGAATCGAGAATGCCCGATATGGACTATCAGGTGGCGTTTTGTGCCAAGGAATCAAGTCTGGAAGCCATGTTAGACCTGAAAGCGACCTCGCGATTACGGCTCTGAAATCTCCGCGTCATGCTCGACACTTTATCCGCACAAAACGCGCTGTCGAGTGGTCAATCGTCGGTGCTTACCTACAGCGCATATCGCATGCAGGCACAGAAGATGGCCTGTCCTCGCAACGCAAAAGCGCAGGATTTTTGTTCAATCAGCACCCTCCAACTACCTAAGGAGCTTCATATGGAGCTTAACGAAACACCTAACCAAACCTGTATTCAAGCCTGCATTGCTTGCGCCACGGCCTGCAATCAATGCTTTGCCGCCTGTCTTCAGGAAGTTGACGTCAAGATGATGGCGCGTTGCATCGCACTTGATGTGGATTGCGCGGCTATGTGCAGCCTGGCCGCCAACGCGATGGCCCGCAAGAGCGAACATGCGCAGGCCATCTGCGCCCTGTGCGCCAAGGTCTGCAGGGCGTGTGGCGATGAATGCGCCAAGCACGACGCGCAGCATTGCAAGGCGTGCGCCGAGGCTTGCTACCAATGCGCCGATGAGTGCGCCGCCATGACATCGGCCCACTGAGCGCCTCGTGAACCACAGGAGAACTCCATGAAAAAAACATTCCTGATCCAGAAACACTCGGTCGTCGCAGCACTTTTTGTGGCCTCGGTTGCTTCGCCTTTGGCGCTCCATGCCCAGGCAGGGCCATCCTCCGGTTCTAAGGCAGACGGAATGGATCACTCAGCATCAGATGCAAAGATGAACATGAAGTCAATGATGAAGGAGAACAACGAGAAAATGGCCGCTGTGCCGATGACAGGCAATGCCGATGTGGATTTCGCGCAGATGATGCGCATTCACCACCAAGGCGCGATCGACATGGCCAAGAGTCTCTTGCGCGATGGCAAAGATCCGCAAATGCTGAAGATGGCGAAAGACATCATCTCGGCGCAAAAAAAGGAAATCGCAGTGCTTGATGCGTTTCTGGCTCGCAATGCCAAGCCGGCTGCGGGAACTGCAAAGTAACCTGCGCAAACGCCGCTGATGCTGCCCGGTACCTGGGGGAGCCTTAGGGACAGGGACAGGGACGGGGCAGCGTCCATTTGTGCAGGTGATGTGTGGACGCCCCGCTTGCCTCCTTGGCCAGGGACGATGTAGATCTTGTCCGAAGTTTAAGGGTCTATTTCACTGCTGTTCTAGGTTTGTCCATCGTTGGCATACCGCCCTTTTATAGCCTCACAAGGTCAAGTTGACTCCAGCCAATCTGAGGTGTGAAGTTCATTGCGCAGGTGACGCTGCAGCCGGACGAAGCGGTCATCACCAAAAACTACCCCAACTCCTTCCTGAAAACCGATCTGAAGAAGTTCCTCGATGACCAGGGCTTAGAGGAAGTCATCATCGTTGGTGCAATGAGCCATATGTGCATCAACGCACCACGCGCGCTGCCTCGGACTTTGGCTACAAGGCCATCGTCGTTCACGATTTCACTGATGTAACCATCGTCACGACGGACGAATACCTGGCCGGCTGAGCGGAAGGCGAGAAGGGGTGGTATGCACCGAGGCGCTAATGCCGCAAGCAGGGGCCATCGTCCTGTCAGGTGTGCGCCAACGAAGCGCGCCGCCGGCCCTTGCTTTGCGCTGACGCGGATGTGTCTTCGATTTTTTCGAGGTCGGCCAGGATCGGGCGGTCCGGCCGGTCATCGCCGGCGCAGCAGCTCACCAAGCTTTGCAAGGTATCGGCCATCTGCCGCAGCTGGTCGATGCGACGCTGCAGATCGGCGATGTGCCGTTGCGCCACCTCCTTGACATCAGCGCTCTTGCGCGAGCGGTCGCGCCACAAACCCAGCAGGTCGTGGATCTCGGCAACCGCGAAGCCTAGGTCGCGGGCGCGCCCGATGAAGCGCAGCATGTGCACATCCGACTCTGAGTAGGCGCGATAGCCGGATTCCGTGCGCGCCACCGCAGGCGTCAGGCCCACCGATTCGTAGTAGCGGATCATCTTGGCAGAGACCCCGGAAGCCTGCGCCGCTTCACCGATATTCATGACTGTTTCTCCTCTGGTCTCTATTGCTTAGGCGTGGGCGGCCAGCGGCGCGCGGAAACCCCGCAGCCGCAGCGCGTTGCCCAGCACGAACACGCTGGACAGGGCCATGGCGCCTGCCGCGAAGATCGGCGAGAGGAGGAGGCCATAGGCTGGGTAGAGTGCTCCCGCCGCCACCGGAATCAATGCGGTGTTGTAGGCAAATGCCCAGAACAGGTTCTGGCGAATATTGCCGATGGTGGCCTTGGACAGGGCAATTGCGTTGGGCACGCCCAGCAGGCTGCCGGACATCAACACCACATCGGCAGCTTCGATGGCCACGTCAGTGCCGGTGCCGATGGCCAAGCCCACGTCGGCTTCGGCCAGCGCTGGCGCGTCATTGATGCCGTCGCCCACGAAGGCCAGCCTGCCGTGCGCGGCCTTGAGCCGCTGAATGGCGTGAACCTTGCCTTCCGGCAGTACCTCGGCCACCACCTCGTCGATCCCCAGCCGCGCCGCGATGGCGCGGGCGGTGCGTTCGTTGTCGCCAGTGACCATGGCAACTTTCAGGCCTAGTGCGTGCAATGCTGCGATGGCTGCTGGGGTGCTGGGCTTGATAGGGTCGGCAACGGCGACGATGGCTGCCAGGCGGCCGTCGATGGCCGCATACAGCGGTGACTTGCCCTCGCTGCTCAGGCGCTGCGCGCTGGCGTCAAACTCTTTCACATTCAGACTCAGAGAGTGCATGAAGCGGTCGGCGCCGACTTCCACACGCCGTCCGTCGGTGCTGGCGCGCACGCCCATGCCAGTAATGGACTCGAAACCGCTGAGCACAGGCAAGGCGAGGCCCTGCTGTGCGGCGGCGTCGACAATGGCCCGGGCAATCGGATGCTCGGAGCGCGCCTCCACCGCCGCGATCAGTGCCAGCACCTGGGCACGGTCGAAGCCTTCGGCTACCTCCAGATCGGTGAGTACCGGCCGGCCCTCGGTCAACGTGCCGGTCTTGTCCACGGCCACCACCTTGGCATCCCTGAGCAGTTGCAGGGCTTCGCCTTGGCGAAACAATATGCCGAGCTCCGCGCCGCGGCCGGTGCCCACCATGATAGAAGTGGGCGTGGCAAGGCCCATGGCACAGGGGCAGGCAATGATGAGCACGGCCACGGCGTTGACCAGTGCGAATCCCAGCGCGGGCGAGGGGCCGAACACCGCCCAGATCAGGAAGGTCAGCAGCGCGGCGGCCATCACGGCCGGCACAAACCACAGCGTTATCTTGTCCACCACAGCCTGGATCGGCAGCTTGGAGCCTTGCGCTTGCTCGACCAGGCGAATGATCTGCGCCAGCACGGTCTGGCTGCCCACGGCGGTTGCATGCAGGGTCAGCGCGCCCTTCTGGTTCACGGTGCCGCCGACGACGCTACTGCCCACCGATTTCGCTACGGGAATGGGCTCGCCAGTGATCATGGATTCGTCGACATAGCTCTGCCCTTCGAGCACATCACCGTCGACCGGTACGCGCTCGCCCGGGCGCACTTCGACGTGGTCGCCACAAACGACCTCGCCAATGGGAATGTCGCTGCTGCGACCGTCACGCACGACATGTGCCGTCTTGGACTGCATTCCAACCAGGCGCTGGATCGCCTGGGACGTGCGCCCCTTGGCGCGCGCTTCCAGAAAGCGTCCAAGCAGGATCAGCGCGACGATCACCGCCGCAGCTTCGTAGTAGACGTTGACCGTGCCCTCGGGCAGCATGGTGGGCGCGAAGGTGGCGATCACTGAGTACGCATAGGCTGCCAAGGTGCCCACGGCAACCAGCGAGTTCATGTCGGGGGCCAGGCGCAGCAGCGCGGGAATGCCCTTGGCATAGAAGCGCCGGCCCGGGATCAGAAGTATCAAAGTGGCCAGCACGAACTGCACTATCCAACTGGTCTGCATCCCTAGTGTCTGCGACACCCAATGGTGCACGGCCGGAATCATGTGCGCGCCCATTTCAAGAATGAATACCGGCAGAGCCAATGCGGCAGCAATGGTTAAGTCGCGGCGCAGCGCCGCACGCTCGGCGTCCTTGTGCGCCATGGCTTCGTCGTTGCCGACCGGGGCGGTGGCCTCGATGACGCGGGCTTCGTAGCCGGCTTTTTCCACGGCCGCAACCAGCGATTCCACACCCACCACGCCGCGGATGGTCGCGCGCTCGGTGGCGAGGTTCACGCCGGCTTCGGTAACGCCGGGCAAAGACTTTAGGGCACGTTCGACGCGGCCAACGCACGAGGCGCAGGTCATGCCAGAGACCGCCAGCTCCGTCGTGCTGGTGGGCACGTCGTAGCCCGCTTTCTTGACGGCCTGTATCAGCGCCAGGCGATCGACCGGGCCGCTGGAGCGGATGACCGCACGCTGTGTGGCAAGGTTCACTGCTACCTGAGCGACGCCTTCGACCTTGGCTAGTGCCGCCTCGACCCGGCCGACGCAACTGGCACAGGTCATGCCCTCGAGCGGCAGGCTTATAGTGGGCGTGCCGGGTTGAACCCGGGCGTTGGCTGATGCGTTCATGAGCGGTTCCTTCTTTGCGCGTTGCCGCGCGACAGCCTGTAGACTAAAGCTTCCCATAATGGGAAGGTCAAGGGGCCTAGACATATCATTGCCACATGGCATGGCCGCGCAAGGTCGATGCGATGAGCCAGGTGCTGATGGACATGATCAGCCGCATTGCCGAAAACCACGGCGAGGAATAGTTCAAGGCTTGGCTGGAACCGACGCGATTTCGTGGCTCTGTTGCCCGGCTCTGCCGCTCACGCACCGCGTCCAAAGGTTCTGCGCCATTCGCTGAGACTGACCTGATTGCGGCGCTTGAAGTGTTGGGGCAGTGAGGTGGCCTTCTGGAATCCAACCAGGCCCGAAATGGCCTCCACTAGCAGCGAGATGCGCTCTAGCAACTCCCGCCTGCGCTGCAGCCGCTCGTTGATCAACCAGTCTCCCAGCGATATGCCGGTGGCCTTGCTGAAATGGCGGGTGAACGTGCGCCGGCTCATCGCGGCGCGTTGCGCCAGGGCATCAACGCTGTGCACGTGACTGAGGTACTGGCGCAGATGAGCCAGCAGCTGGTTGATTCTCGCGTCTTGCGTGGAGCAACCCACAGGTTGCTCGATGAACTGCGCCTGGCCGCCTTCGCGGTGCGGCGGCCCCACCATGACGCGCGCGACTTTGTTGGCGATTTTCTGGCCATAGTATTTGCGCGCTGTCCAGACCCGCGCCCGTGCCCGCGGATGTAATCAAGCGATCGTCGTCGACATATAGCGCGTCATGTCGAGCTGGACCTGCGCGAAGCGGCGGGTGAAGTCCTGCTCCGCCATCCAGTGTGTGCTGGCGCGTCGGCCATCGAGCAAGTCAGCACAGACGAACGCATAGTCGCGGTAGCACAAACCCCACCACATGGGCTCCGCGCTGATGTGCCTGGCGCAATGCCAGTATCAGATCGGCCTGGGGTGGAGTTTTGCGATCGTGCCAGCCCGGCACGATCACGACGTCGGCCTGCGGCACGGGTTTCAGCCCGCCATCGGACTGCACTGACAGCGCCCGCTCGGCTGCCATCGCATTGCTGTGCGCAGTGACCACCTTCAGATCAAACAGGGCATGCTTGGGCAGGCCGCCCCGAAGATCGTGAAAGGCACGCCAAAGTGGAACAGGTTGAAGTGCGGATATTCAATCAGGGCAACGGTGGATAAAGACTGAACATCTTCTGTTGCCAGGTGTTGTCCGCTTGCTATAAGCGGCGCTTATCGTTACTTATTTGGGATTGGCTTAAGTAGCTGAGCTTGGCGTTGTTCATTGGCACCGTTTGCCAAAGTGCACTCAGCGTCCGCAATCGGCCAGTAGTTGACGGCTGGGATTTCGGGCTGACAGACCGCTTCGACTGGCAGCGGTCATTTGATTGTTGCATCACACGGAGGCAACGCTTTTATGTAGATCAAGGTTGAGATACGATTGGTTTCAGATGTGGGCGAAAGTTCGATATCTCTGGCAGGAGCTACAGGCAATGAGCGAAGCAGACGCTCGGCAGGCATGAGTCGCCACGCTGCTTGCTAGATTCCATGGAACCAAATATATAAAGGGATGGGATGTTTGAATCGATTGATCCACTGGACATTTACAGCAAGAACATCAATATACTCATTGGCTCTGGTTCTTCAGCAGATTTGTTCCCAACTCTTGGTCTCGCGATCAAGGGGGGAAATGGCGAATGGGAGACGATTGAGACACTTGCTACCAAGTTTGAGACTTGGCAGGATAAAAAAACTGCCTTGTTCATGCATTACTACAACACGTGCATTTTTCCAGTTCAAACCTTTACGCCCAGCACCGTCACATCTGACAAAGGGAAAGCCAATCTTCAAAACTATGAAGTCTTCCTAAAAACCCTTCTTGGGCTGCTAGACAGAAGGAAGGATCTCAATCGAAAGATCAACATCTTCACTACCAACTATGACGGATGCTTGGCTCATTGTGCCGACAACATTCTCATGCAGGGTTCGTATGATTTCGTCGTCAATGATGGCACTTCAGGCTTTCACAGGAAGCACCTTCATGCTAAGAACTTCAACACCTTCCAGTGCCAGACTGGTATCTTCGAGCGAAGCAACTATGGGGTTCCGCAGCTCAACATTATCCATCTCCACGGTTCTGTCTACTGGTCTAAAAGTGGCGATAGGATTGAAGTCAATTATGCCAACGACTTCAAACACATGATCCATAGGAAGACACTGGAGAAGATTGGTAAGTTTTCTGATTATCTTGTAACAGATGGCGGTCGCACGGCGAAAATTCCGCCTATAAGTTTCACGCTGGCACAAAGACAAAATTTCTGGGATGAGTACAACAAGCTGCCCATCGTCAATCCAACAAAGTGGAAATTTCACGAAACTGTTTTTGAAGAGCATTACTACCAGATGCTCAGGATCTTAAGCTATGAGCTTGAGAAGCCCAATTCCATCCTAATTACTTTCGGATTTTCTTTTGCCGATGAGCACATCAGAAAGCTTGTGCAACGCTCCCTATCTAACCCGCAGCTTCAGACATTCATTTGCTGTTACAGCCAGGGTAGTGCAAAGAGCCTGAGAGAGGAATTCAAGCTCTGGAAGAACGTAACCGTCATAGGTCCGCCAGATGGTGAAAAACTAGACTTCACCAACTTCAATAAATACATATTTTCCCTCAAGGCTGAGAAGTATGAAGCGCCAGCTGAAGGCGAGGACCCTCTATGAGCATCGTCGTAGGCGAAGTAATTGCCGTATCAGGCGTCCGCATATCCTTGCGAATCTTTGAAGAATCCAGCCAAGAATCAATTTTCTATGACGGCGTGAAGTATCGGGGCGTCTCACTCAGAGAGCATATTACTATTCAACGTGGTTTCATAGACATTGTCTGTCTTGTAGAAGGAGAATATCTTGATGAACGCAAGATAGAGGCTGAGGCCGAGAAAACCCAGTACATCCGGAAGATAGATGTTCGCCCCATTGGCTACATCGTGGATGACAATTTCTTTGAGGGTGTGAAGTACATGCCAATGATCAGGGACAAGGCATCCCTGCTTAGTGAGCCCACGGTGGGAAAGATCTATGGTACAGAGGGAAAGAGCAATTTTTCAATTGGTTCCATGCTTAAGGAAAACGTGTCCATCAACTTGCCGTGGACACGTATATTTAACAGCCACCTTGGAATCTTTGGGAATACGGGGAGCGGCAAGTCCAACACATTGGCAAAGCTCTACACAACCCTCTTCAATGAGAAACTTCCCGCTCTCAAACGCAAGAGCCAGTTTGTGATCATTGACTTCAATGGCGAATACGCCGAAGACCAGATCCTGCCCGCAAAGGAAAAGCAGATAACGGTGCTGGATTCCAAGAAGAGCAAGCATAAATTCAAAATTGAAGCTTCTCATTTCTGGGATGCTGAAACACTAAGTCTTCTCTTCCAGGCTACAACCAACACACAGCAACCATTCTTGCGACGCGTGCTGACCGGTAAGGAGAAATTTAAGGATGTGCCACTTGAGCGCTTCATTGAAAAGACTTTTGAGAAGGCCTTTAGTGCCAGTGAGCCCAAACCAGATGCGCTTGAACTGAGCCGCGAGATAGCCAGGATCATCGATTGCGAAAAATTGCAGGAACATCTAAAGGGCATTATCTACAACGCTAAGCACAAGTATTTCAAAGATGCTGACGGCCACTTTTACAACTCTGACCGTGACGGTTTTGAAGCCTGCCTGAAACCTATCCTAGATGAGTATGTAGATGTTCAAGACTTGGATCAGTTCACGGAACTCATCTTGAGGTGCTACCTTCAACTGTGTTCGGATGTGGTATTGGGATATGCCCAGTACGAACACATTCAGCCTGTGCTGTCACGGGCGAAATCATCGATCACAGCTCTTCGCAACGTGCTTGAAATCGTAAAGGTGCCGCCGCCGCCGCATCTTCTGCATGTCATCTCGCTCAAGAGGTGCAAGAACGAGATCAAGAAAATCTTGCCTTTACTTATTGCTAAGAACTTTTATACGAACCACAAGGATTCTGAGAACCTAAAGAGCCCGCCAACTAAGACTCTTCATCTCATCATTGATGAGGCTCATAACATCCTGTCAGAGCAGTCCACTCGTGAGCATGAGATCTGGAAGGACTACCGACTTGAGCTTTTTGAGGAAATCATCAAAGAGGGTCGCAAGTATGGGGTCTACCTTACCCTCTCTAGCCAGCGCCCAGCGGACATCTCTCCCACCATCGTTTCACAGATCCACAATTTCTTTATCCACCGGCTTGTAAACGAGCGAGACCTTATGTTGCTGGACAACACGATCAGCACACTAGACTCATCCTCCAAGGCACTGATACCTACGCTTGCTAAGGGCTGTTGCGTGGTTACAGGTACTGCATTTGACCTGCCTATGATCCTGAAGATAGACCCGCTACTTAAGGAACATCGTCCCAGCAGCGATGACGTCAACCTGGAAGAGCTTTGGGCATTGCCACCATCCTGAATTCCATTCCAAGGTCATTAGCATCGCTCAGTAAAAATGCCTCTGACGGACCCGATAGGTTGCCCCTGTCACAAAACGCTTGTAAAGGCGCCCCATGCGTCATGGAAGACGGCTTTGAGCAGCAAAGCAACATCGATCCGGTGCCAGCGAACGGCTGCTATGGGTTGTGGATTCAACCGGTCGATGCAACACAATGACTGCCACTGGCAGAAGGAGTGTTGGCATGAAGCAAAGACCGCGGATTTACTACACCGAAGCTCAGAAAGCCCTGATGTGGGATCGCTGGAAAGCTGGCGATACCTTGCACGAGATTGGCAAGCTGTTTGACCGGCCGCACACCTCCATTCACACCATCCTGAGTGCGACGGGTGGCATTCGACCACCAGCCAGGCATCGGTCTCGCTTGGCATTGACCATGCCTGAGCGCGAAGAGATCTCCAGGGCCTTGGCAGCAGGTGAATCTATCCGTTGCGTTGCCAGGCGCTTGAAACGAGCAGCATCCACCATCAGCCGTGAACTCCTGCGCAATGGCGGCAAGACTTGCTACCGGGCAGCGAAGGCTGATGAAACCGCCTGGGAGCGAGCGCGTCGCCCAAAGATGTGCCAGTTGGCCAACAACCCTGCGCTGGCTCACATCGTGACGGTTAAATTGCAAAGTCAGTGGTCCCCCGAGCAAATAGCGGGGTGGCTCCGACGAACTTACCCGGGCGACAAGGATTTACAGGTGTCTCACGAAGCCATCTACCGCACGCTATTCGTCCAAACACGCGGAGCCTTGAAGAAAGAGCTTCTGGAACACTTGCGGCGCACCAGAGGGATGCGTCGCTCACGCCACCACACCCAGAAGACACCCATCCATGGTCGGATCGTCGATGCAGTGCCCATCAGCGAGCGTCCTGCCTGCATAAAGGATCGGGCAGTGCCGGGCCACTGGGAGGGTGATCTGTTGTTCGGCGATGCCTACAGCCAGATTGCGACGCTGGTGGAGCGGCACACGCGCTACGTGATGTTGGTCAAGCTGGTGGACAAGGACTCGTACACCGTGGTTGCGGCGCTGGCCAGACATGCACAAACCTTGCCGCAGCAGCTCTACCGCTCCTTGACCTGGGATCGGGGATCGGAAATGGCGGGGCACAAGCGATTCACCGTGGCCACCGACATCCAGGTCTACTTCTGCGATCCGCAGAATCCTTGGCAGCGCGGCACCAATGAAAACACGAACGGATTGCTTCGCCAGTACCTTCCCAAAGGCATTGATCTGTCTGGATACTCACAAGACAGCCTGGATGCGATTGCCAGGCAACTCAATCAACGCCCACGCAAAACGCTGGGATACCGGACACCTGCCGAGATGTTCGATGAATGTGTTGCGTCGATCGGTTGAATCCACAGTCGAGAGCTGCCACTTGGCAAGAATAGCTAGCGATAACCGTTTGACTTACCGTTACTTAAAGGAGTTGGTTTGATTGAGTTAGGCTGACCTCCCCTGCCAAGCCTTGCAATACTCAGTGTCGCTCGTGGACGAGAGTACAAATTGGTCTTCGAGTTTTATCATTCACTTTAGGCCCCTAACTAGTTAGCTCGAGATGGGTAGAGCATTTGTGTCGCCATTTCGCTACATTGTCCTAAAAGTGCTGCAAGCACCGCGCGCAGCTTACTGGCGTCATATGCGCCTGATGCAATGGCTTCTAGAGACACTTCATAGAAGGCTTTGGTATAGCTTTCTTTGAAGTTAAGCGCGCCTTGATAGATGCCTAGCGACTCCTTGTAGTTCGTCCACCTGACTTGAGCAGCTGGACGGCTCTTCAGCCGCAAGTCAAGATAGCATTCGATGGCTGCCGCGCGCCCATTGATGTCTGCGCTCACGACACCGCTTGGTCCATGCGCCGGGAAATCGCGGAGTTCGTCGAGATCAGGCAATACCATTGCCCGCATGTTCACCGGAAAGTTGAAGCGCTGTAAGCCACGAAAAGCGTCGATTCCCTCGGCGTCGTTATCGAAAAGAAAAACCACGCGGTTGTGAACGTCAATCTTGACCAATCCCTCGGCAAATTTGGCCAGATTGCCCGTGCCAGAGAATGGGTGCCGCTCCTCGATGTCAATGAAACGGAAGAAGTCTTCAATGTCTGGTCGTAGTAGCGCGAATCCGCGCTTTAGGATGTGAGTATCGGAAGATCCCTCAGTCGCGATCAGGTAAGTTTGGTGACGCCGTGCTCCGGCAACGAAGTCTTCGTTTTTCGCCCAGCCGGCATCGACGAAATTCCCGTAGTCCCAGACAACTTCTAGATCTAAATTTGCCGGATTTTCCGCCAGCATTCGTAGCGTCGAGTAGGGGTCTAGGAATTCGATGAGAGCGCCGAAGTGACTGCGTTCCGAATGGAAACGCATATCTCGTTCATAGTCCTTCAGGTCAGGCCTAGCGGCCGTAAGCGCGCCGGCAAATCGACCTCGTCCCTCAGCAAGCTCGGCTTCATAGTCATCAATGGATTCATTGTTCAGGTCACGTACAGCATGCGCACGGATGAATTCAACGAGCTGGTCGAATGTGAAATGGTTGGGTTTGTCGAAGGTGTCATCTGCTGCGAGATCGGTTTCTAGGTCGTTGTTTTGCTTGGCTTGCGTTTCGTATTCCGACTTGATTGCGCTCAATGTGTATCCCAGCAGTTCGAGCCGTGACACCATAGAGCCAAGACTGCGGCAAAAGCACAGTTCGTTTTGGGTGACATCTTCTTGATGCTGCTCGCAGTACTCGTAATCGATGTAGGGATGCCGTCGACGTTGACGGTCCGCTTCCTGAAACAGCATGCCATGATCCATGCCGATGTGGTGTGTGTTGTAGGTGAGATCGATGTCGCCCACGGTCAAGGTGATGGGAGTGCTCATAAGTAGTTCAAATTGCTTCGGCCTTGGCACCGCCCCCCAAGGGCATAGTAAAAACCGACAATGCTTCAAATACTCGACTAAGAGTGCGGACTAACATGAAAACAAAAATCAATCGACACAGTATCATCTTACGTGAAATCGCTTTTATACAACATAAAAAAGTAAATTCGGGGGCTTCCTGCCGTCTAATGTAAAGTAATGGCGGCAGCGGCGCAGGCGAGGTCAAATAAAGAGAACTGGACTCGGCAAAATGTCAGACGAAAGAAGTTTTAGCGAAAAAACCAAAGCTGACGATAAGAGTATTGGATTTGATTTTCAGTACTACTATTTCCTGTATCGCATTCTTAATTTGAAGACGGGACAGACTGTCGGACTTGAGGTCAAGGACGACGTACATAGCGAGCTGGACGCCGACTTCAACATCCTATTTCAAATCAAGCATACGGTAAGGAAAAACGCTGAGGGGGGAGCCATTGCGCTCACTGAACTGGACAGTGACCTTTGGAAGACCATGCGTAACTGGGCGGAAATCATTGTCGACAAAGCTGAAGGTCGAATGGGTCTTCCTCAGCAACTTGATTACGTCCGAAGAACCGAGTTCCACTTGGTAACTAACAAGTCGCTTTCCACGAAGAACGAGTTTATTGCGAAGGTCGCGGAATTCCAGGATGGTGTGTGCGACCTCAAAGCTATCCAAAAACATCTCAAGTACTTAGAGGAAAAAACGGAAGACGGCACCATTAAAGGTTATATCCGCACGGTGGGGAAGCTCGAAAAGATGGTGTTGGATGCGTTCCTCCGTAATTTAAAATTCGAACTGGAGGTTGATGACATCATTCAACGATGCAAACAAGCACTACGCGAAAAAATCATCTCCGAGGAAAAAATTGACTTCGTCTTCGAAAGACTAGACTCAAATATAAAAAGTGAAAACTTTATCGCCATTAAAAACGGCGAGTCTATCGTGATTAGCTTTGAACAGTTTTCGATGAAGTACCGCCGACTGTTTGATAGCGGCCGGAGCAAGCAGCTCCAGTATTACCAGTTTTCACCTGAACTTCCCGAGGACATCTTCGCGCAAAGGTTCATCAGACGTCTCGTCGAGATAGAAGATATATCTCCCGGGGATGAAGAAGATGCAGTTGAGTACACTAGGCACAAGCTACGGTTGACCACGCTACTCGGTCGCTGGGTGCAAGCTGGCGACCTCGTTCAAGATGAAGTCATGGCGCTTCACGAAGACGTCGTACTACGGTGGAGGAACAACTTCAGGGGAGCATTCAGAAAATGCAATAATCCAGCTGCAGTTATTGATGCTGCCACTGCGATACTTAAAACGCTGAGAAGCGAAAAATTCCAATTGAACGCGGACCAATTACCCACTGAACTCAGTAACGGAGAGTTGTACCACCTGTCCGACGTTGGTCGAATCGGTTGGCACCAAGATTGGGTAAAAAATGACTAGCATATGGTCCGGGTATAATAACGTCGGAATTTGTGCTACGGCACTCATAAGCGTGCTCCGGCACACCGAGCATATCAGCGTTCCAAAAGCGCTTCTGGTGATGCCTCTCGTCATGCATGAGGCTACAGTGCGGCACCTCTCAGATGCTCGAGTTTCGCATCGTGGATCGGCCGCACTCGCCGCACAGCGCCCTGACCTTTTCACCAATTTTTCAGAACGGTACGACGCGAGTCTTGTTGCTTCTGTGAACGCCATTCAGTTGCTTGTTGTTTACGGGTACGCAATC
This sequence comes from Comamonas endophytica, assembly GCF_023634805.2. NCBI lineage: Bacteria > Pseudomonadati > Pseudomonadota > Betaproteobacteria > Burkholderiales > Comamonadaceae > Comamonas > Comamonas endophytica. The sequence continues at coordinate 61,285 of NZ_CP106883.1, read as the reverse complement.
TTCAACGACGGCCTTTCTCTAAATAAACCATTGCAGATTGACAAATCATTTGGCAAACGTGCAGAGAAGATTGATAAAGCCTCCAGTCACATTGCGTCCTTGCTGTCAAGTCCCGTTGACGAACTATATTTGAACTTCAGGGTGAAGATTTGAACTTCGGTTTTGATGCCATTACGATTTGGTCGCGCAGCGGCCAACAGCGCCAGCTTAAATTTGAACGAAACCGCGTTAACGTTCTTACCGGCTGGAGTCACACAGGCAAAAGTGCATTGCTTGACATCATCGACTACTGCTTTTTGGCCAGCAGTCATAAACTACCAGACAGTGTTATCAACGAAAATGTCGGTTGGTACGGACTAACGTTCTATATCAACGATAAGACGTACACTCTCGCACGCCGAAGCCCGATAGAAAACGACGTCTCTAAGGACTATTACTTCTCCAGCTCTGGCACAGTTCCTGAAAAGCCGGAAACTAACACGGCTGAAGCCGACATAAGGCTCATCCTCGAGTCTGAGTTCAGTATTGATGACAACGTGAAACTTTCCTACGGGGGGGGTGCGCTACGAGCCAACTCGAAGGTATCCTTTCGTTATTTTTTCCTCTTCAATACCATTTCTGAAGACATCATTACCAACAGCCGCACGTTCTTCGATAAACAGTCGGAGGACCGTTATCGAGAGGCGCTGCCCCGTATTTTCGATATGGCATTGGGAATTGACGACATCGCGAACATGAACGCCAGGGAGCAGCGGGAAGCTTTGAAGAAGGAGTTGCAGCGACTCGAACGAAAATCAGTGGCGCTTACGAATGGCCGAGAAACATTCGATGAGGAAATTCGGGAAATCGCCCTGAAAGCTGCAGAGTACGGCCTGCTTGATGCAAAGCCCTCAGACGTTAACCGAGAGTTAGTGCAGCGAGCAATAGAAAGCGCCGCATCGCTAGATGTGGGACGTGCTAATGACCGCTACGCACAAGTTAACACGGAGTTGATCTCGGTGAATCGACGCCTGAGAAAGCTGCATCACTTCACCGATGAGTATCGCTCCTACAAAGGTAATCTGCAGGGCGCTGAGGACAGTTTGCGTCCGATTCAGCAGCTAATTTCGAGAGCGTCTGAAGTCGTAAAATCCGAGATATTCGACGAGCTCATTAGTTGCCTTAAGGCAGACCTCGTTAGCGTCAAAGCCTCCTTGGCAGGAAAGCAGCCCGTGGATGGTCAAATTCAAGCCATGATTAAGAAACTCGAGGCGCAGCGGGAGAACCTTCAACGAGACTTAGCGCTTCTGCCTCAAGATCCAAAGTCGTTTGCCTCAGAGCGAGAGAAGTGGCTATTCGTAGGAGAAGCTAAGGGTCGCCTTAAGCTATTCTCGGATACGACTCCCGTAGCGGCGTTTTCTGTAGAAACCCGCTCAGCCAGCGAGATCCAATCGGAAATCGACACCATCTCGGTCCGCGATGTAGAGGAAACACGCGACGCTATCATTTCCGTAATAAACGAAATTACGCTAGCGCTTCTGAAAGAGACCGGTGAAGCCCTTGCCAATTATGCAAAGTATCAAACCGACTTTGCTTATAAAGAGAAGCGCCTTAGACTGCGCAAGCCTCGATCGCGGCTGATTGAAAACGTTGGCAGCAGTTCGAATCACATGTTCCTGCATCTACTTCAGTTTTTAGCCCTTCACGAGGTCGCGATAATCCACCAATCCCCCTTTGTGCCTAAATTTCTAATTATCGATCAGCCAAGCCGTCCGTACTACCCGGACGATAAGCCAAAGGATGATGTCGTTCTTGCGAACAGCGATAGCGAGAAGGTACAAATAGCGTTCCAACTGCTAAATAACTTCGCAGCCAGAATGAATAAGCAATATGGTTCAAACTTCCAAATGATTGTACTTGAGCACGTGCCGAAAGACACGTTTGATGGAATGGAGTTCGTATATGTGCTCCCAGAGTTTCGCAATGGAGAGGCGCTGATTCCTGCCTCTTGGCAGTAGTGCTTTAGGAAAAGGCTCAGGCCTGATGACTGAGTGCAGCGAGAGACTGGAGGACTTGAGGCGCGCGCGTAGCGGCTGGGAGGTACTAAAACAGACCTTTTGGCAGCTCGACGCTCGTGCAGCGATAGGGCAACGTGTTTACCCTCGCCGTGAGATCTGCCTCGCCTGGTGAAGGTGCTATTTCAATTGCACGCCTGCCTGTCTTTACAGGTCCCACTCGCGCAGCGCAGGAAAGAAGGGCTGGAACGAAAGCGCTATAGTGTGTTTCACGGCTAGCCCACCTTGGAATGATACACATTGAAGAATACAACCCTGTCCAGCAGTTCGCCGAGCTGCATGCACTAATTGTCGATATGGTCGACGCCCCTGGTGGCGAACCGATTCCGGAGGGCATGCAATGGATGGCGGATCGCCAGACGCTTTCGAAGAAGTTCGCGCATCATTTGCACACCATCGCGCAGATCCATCAAGGCTCTGTTTTGCTCGTCGGAGATGTTGGTCTACGTTTCATCGATCATGGGTCGGTAAAGGTGATTGCGCGGGCCGTCCTTGAGAACTTCATCGTGTTTGCCCAGGTCTTCGGCGACCATAACCCGGAGGTCTGTCGCTTCCGGCACATGACGTGGAAGCTAGGTGGACTGCTGGATCGGCAGAGTCTGAGCGCAAGCACAGCGGATAGCAAGAGCCGGCTGGCAGCGGAGAAGCTGCGGATTGACCAGCTCAGTGCTGAAGTGAGGAGGCATCCGGTTTTCCAGACGCTGACCAACGGCGCGCAGAAGGCAATCCTTAAGGGTGACTGGAAGACCGGCCGGTCCTGGCAGGCGCTGGCAAAAGAGTCTGGCCTGAGCGAAGGCTACTTTCGGAACATCTACTCCTACCTCTGCGGCTATTCCCACAGCAGCTACGCAGCCGCGATGCAGGTTGGCCAGGCCAACGACTTGGCCGTGCAATCCAGTCTGTCGTCGTCGATGCTCGGCGTCATGTGCCTGTGCATGGCGCGGTTTGCGAGCATCTACGCCGGCCTTTTCCCATCTGCGCGCGCAGTGCTAGAGCGAGAGCGGCGCCCAGCGATGGAGATGTGGGATATCAGTGCGGCACACCTGGAAGAGGTGTACGCAGGTCAATAGCTTCGCAGTCAACCGCTGCTGGTCAGCTTCTGCCATTGCGCCTCGCATCCCTGCTTTTGGTGCTGATCGCGATTTATACACAACTCCCGGACGAATGTCCGATGATTGCAGTGGCGGGGGCACTCAACCCGCCGGCATCGAATGACTCAGTACAGGCTTAAGGAGCCTGTCACCAAATGCAGTTGGGTTGCTTATGGCACGTTCCAAGTCGGCTTGCTCACCTCCGACAGGAACGCGTAGGCTTGCATGTGCAAACGCGGGACAGGAGTGATCAGGTTTTGGTGGCTTGGCCATACCTATGCATAAGTCTCGATAAGCCGCGTATGGCACGACCTTCGTGCCAAATCTTTCGCCCCGAAAACATTCCTGCAAAGCTCATTTCCTTAGGCTCTTTTTGCTACCAATAATTTAATTCAAATTTATCGACGCATCATATCCCTCATTGTGGTGTGTGTCGTTTAATCACGAGATGTTCGGGTTGAGCACTGCATGTGAGGCGTAAAAGAAGATATCTATACGTGCGCTAGCCATCCAGAGCCTGGCTTTACAGAAGATTCAAGGAAGATGCTCATTGATCTCAAGTGGAATGAACCCCATGCACGAATGATCTTGAACTTGAGCCCAGATGTGTCTGGCCGGCAAAGGGGCAGTATGGCTTCATTCGCTAAGTGAGTGGATACACGAAACTCGCTCTTACGGTAGTTCGCACTTTTTGACGTTTGTCGTTTATTATTTCCTACAAATAAGCAGTTAGGCTAGAGCTGTGATCTTTTCATAACGTAGTGAAGTTGTTCGAGAGGTCTTAATATTAAAAATATTGCTTTTAAAGTTTCGCTGTTAAGATATATCACAGTAGGATAAAAACATGGTAAATCGAATATTGTTAGCCATAGAATTGATGGCAGATGATTAATAATAAATTGCACTGCTAATAATTAAATTTGCGGCTTTAAAGGTTTTTTGTAAATTTTAGAGGTGAAATATAGTGCTTCATTCTTGCTCTTATAGGGGTAATGTCGTAAATCTAATTGGAGATTTGAAGATAAAGAGAGGTAATGTTTTTTCCGTGCTTGTTGGGGTTAATGGAGTAGGAAAAAGCAGGTTGTTAGGCGCAATCGCTATAAATGCCGCTGGAATAGACGCCTTGCCAGCTTCTTCTAAAAATGAGAGATTAAAAGATATCTCAAGAAATTTAGATCCTAATTATTCTTCGGAATTTTCTAAGGTCATCGTCTCCTCTGTGAGTCCTTTCGATAAATTTCCTGTAATAAAGAGAAGCAATAATCTTTATAAAGATTATAAATATTTAGGAATTCGTGGAATTTCTGGAGAGAATGTGGGGTTCACTCACATGGCAAGGGTCATTGGTGATCTTTTTGGTGAAATTTTTCAGGATGAAAGTAGGGCGAAAATATGCGGCCAAGTATTAAAATACCTTGGTTATTCTGATTCTATTGAATTGGATTTTAAATTTTCGCCTCAATTTATTAACTGCGTTAGATTGTTTGAAATGGTCGGCAATACGGATGGTTTTAATGCTGTTTTGAGAGAGTTCGACGGAAGAGTCGATGACATAGCATCCGCACTGAAGGAGGGTCTGTCTTTAGAACATCGAAAAATCATAGAGGCAGATTTTATATTTGAGGGTCTTAAAAACGTTAAGACTACTCATAAAACAAGAGATATAAGATTAACAGAGAGTTTTTTTATCTCTTTGTGCGAATTTGGGATATTTGATTTCGTAGAATTTCTAACAATAATTAAAAATTTTGAATTTAATTCAAGTATTATTATTGGTTTGTCTAAAGGCAAATTGGTTTTAGGCGGTGGTGATTTATTCTGTGAGTTGCTTTCATTGAGAATTAGTGATTTCGTAAATAACGGAATATTAATTTTGAAAAAGTTTGGTGTTAGAAAGATAAACACTAAGAGAGTGATAAATCTCTCCTCTGCGAGCTCTGGCGAACAATCGGTCCTCATATCGCTTTTGGGAATTGCTGCATATATTAAAAATGGGTCGCTAATCCTTATCGATGAGCCTGAAATATGTCTTCATCCGTCTTGGCAAGAGCGGTATATAAGTTTGTTGATTGAGTCATTCTCCGATTTTTCAGAATGTCATTTCATTTTAGCAACACATTCTCCGCAAATTATTTCTAATCTGCACGATGGAAATTCTTTTGTTATTGATATTGGTGAGAGTTTGTTGACTAATTCGAGTGAATTCTCGAAGAAATCTGCCGACTTTCAGTTGGCAACTGTGTTCCATGCTCCAGGCTATCGAAACGAGTACTTACTTAAGCAAGTGGCAATTGCTTTGTCGGATTTAAGTTCTGGTAGATTGTTGGACAAAGAACAAATGTATAATTTTGAAAAGCTATTAACTTTGGAGGATAAGCTAAAAGATGATGATCCTACAAAACAGCTTCTGGTAATTCTTGGTAAGGCGCTGAAGGTTTATGCCAGGGAGCGGCTCTATGCTTAAAGCTCCGGAGCTTAGTGATGAATTAAAAGAGTTTTGTTCTGATTTTTCTACAGATGTCAATAATTTTCGTCCATCCTATTGGGATGCCGAAGAAAATGGAGATCTTCAGAAGTATAAAAAATTCGTTAAAGATCACTATAAAGTTAATCAGAATTATACTTGCGTATATTGCCGCCAGAGAATTGTTGTGGAAAACAATTCAGCATGGGATTTAGAGCATATCGTGCCCAAGAATCTACGGCCAGAGTGGATGCTCCTTGGGAACAATCTTTGCATTGCTTGTAAAGATTGCAATAATCATAAAAGCGACAAAAATACCCTAGTTAATAAGAGATTAAAAAAGTACCCGAGTAATAAGGATGCTTTCTTGATTTTCCATCCACATTTTGATGACTACGACACACATATTAATGTTGTGTCTGAAGGAGAATTTTATTTTCCTCGAACTAATAAAGGCCTTAAGACGTATGATTATTGCGGATTAAGTAGGTTCTTTTTAAAGCTGGCTGATATTAATTCATCAGCTGATGGCTACGATTTTTTGATGTTGAAGGTTGTAACCGAGATAACGGAGACTGAAGACTTGAATACGAGAGCCTCATTGCTAAGCCTACTTTCAGGATTGTTCAATAAAGCGACTAAAGTTAATTCGATGAAGCAGATGGAGAATTTAATTGGTTCTTAGCGGTTGTAGTCGATAATCTGTAGGGCGCGGGCGGCATCTCGGGCACGGAGGCGCTGGTCAGGGCTGCCGCCGATGGCAACACCATTGCCTTTCTGTCCAACAATCATGCGGTCAACCCCAGTGTGTTCAAGAAGCTGCCTTATGACAGCCTGAACGACATAACACCGTTGACTATCGTAGGCGGCGTGCCCATCGTGCTGGGCGTGCATCCGAAGGCGGCGGCGCGCAATGTCCGCGAGTTGCAGGCGCTGATGAAGGCCAGGCCCGCAGACCTGAACTACGCGTCTTCGGGTAATGGCACCATTTTCCATCTGGCGGCAGAAGTGTTTCTGGACGCTGCGCAGGTGTCCGCGCGGCACATTCCCTACAAGGGAGTGAGCCCGATGGCTGCCGATCTGCCGAGCGGGCAGGGGGAGATGGGTGTGCTGGCCCTGGGCACGGCCCAGCCCTATATCCAGTCCGATGCACTGCGCGTGATCGGCATCACGGGGCGCACACGCATGGCTTCGCTGCCCGGTGTGCCCACCATTGCCGAGCAGGGTTTTACCATGTAGATGTCAGTGGCTGGGTGGTGGCGGTGGCTCTCAAGGGCCTGCCACCAGCAAGTGCGGCGTCTGCACGATGCCATCGTCGCCGCCTATTCCGATCCCGAAGTGCAAGCCGGTTTGCGCGCCGCGGCGAGTACACCGTACTGGGCAGTCCGAGACCGCGGCACAGTTCATGCGCGCCGAGCAGGAGCGGTTTGCCCGGTTGCTCAAGAAAGCTAAGGTCACGCTGGACTAAAGTAATGCTGCGCTGCAGGTATGCGGGTCGCCTATGCCTATATTTGCCGGGGGAGGGGAAGTTATTAGCGGCGCTCTTGTTGCGAATACCGGCGCAGTGGCAGGTCTAAATCCCTGATAGTTCACCTTGTTCAAATGTTCATAATTCTGTTCATGTGATAAGAATTTGTATAAAATATTGAACAAATGCTGAAAGCTTCATCCATTGTTCTCGAACGGCAGCTGCTTTTGCAGCTAGGGGATCGCCTGAAGGCGCTGCGCAAGGGCCAAGGGCTGTCCATGGTGGAAGTCGCCAAAAATGCCCAGCTTTCACGCACCACGCTTGCTGCGATCGAGGCCGGTGATCCTGGTCCATCAATGGGCAGTTATCTGCGCGTCATGTCCATCCTGGGGATCGCCGGTGACCTTGCCTTGCTGGCGGGCGATGCCATCCAGGCGGCGCCCGCAGGAAGCGCTGGGGCTCGATCACAGCGCCGGCGGCCGACCGTCAGCGTTACTGTGTCGACCGACGATGCCCAGCACCAGGCGCAGGACCTGCAAAGCCTTGCCTTGCACGAAGCTGCTGTACAGATGGTCCGTTCCGATCCGCAATTGCTCGCGCAGGCCCAGGACACGGTCCAGCGATGGTTGAGCAGCGGCCCGACACGATCGACAAGCTTGTGGCAGGACTGGGACATGATCCTCAAGACAAAGTCGTGGAAGAAGGTGCTCGGCCGCAGCCAGCGCGCAGCGGAGCTTCGGCAGGCGTCGCCGCTCACGCTGGTTTTGCCTGCCGAGGTCAGGGCCGAGATCCTGGGCAAAGTACGCGCCTTGCGCAAGGGTGTCCTCCTGGGCGCAGATAGCATCAACGAAACGACCACATGACCCGTGACGAGCTTGAACACATCATCCGCGCCAGCGCCGATATCACCCAACAGTATGAGTTCATCATCGTTGGCAGCCAGTCCATCCTTGGGGCGTTGCCTGCGGCGCCGGAAGAATTCCGGGCGTCTCGCGAAGCGGATATCTACCCTCTGCAGCGGCCCGAGCTTGCCGAGGAGATTGACGGTGCGATCGGCGAAGGCTCCCAGTTCCATGACACCTACGGCTACTATGCTCAGGGCGTAGGACCCGAAACGGCTGTGCTTCCCTATGACTGGATGACCCGCGTGCACAGGGTGCAGGGCCATGGCACGGATGGCAAGCTCGGCTACTGCCTGGACCTCGCCGACCTTCTGTTGTCCAAGGCGGTGGCTGGCCGCGACAAGGATCGGGAGTTCTGCATCGCAATGTTCGTCCACAGCCTGGTCACATTGGAGCAGGTGTTGGAGCTGATCCCGCGCATGCGCGCCCTTGAGCTGAATGAGCAGCAACGTCTGCGCCGCACTATCATGCGTTGGGCTTCATCGGCAACGCCAAAATAGAGCGTTTGCTTTGGCTTCTTTCTCATCCGCCGTATCCGTTACGCCGTCGGGCCAAGCGGGGCGAGCAGCCCGGTGCGGCGTAGATCTCAGTCTCTGGAAACAAGACCCCCGAACCTAGTGCCGCCGAGCCTGGTCAATCACCGCCTGCAGGTCAGGCGCAACCGGCATGCGCCGCAAGGGGCTCACGTTGGTGCCACCCGTGTTGCCGTGTGGAACCATGCCTGCGGCGGTCTTGGTGGCGGCGCCCACGATGCGCAGGATCTGGCCCAGGCATTCACGCAGGCTGCGCTGGCGCAGGCCCCACAGCAGCATGCGCCAGTGCACGCGCACATGCTCTACCGTGGAGGCTTGGCCCAGCACGTGGGCCCGCTCCAGGTGGGAGAACGCCTGCAGGGTCTGGCCGGCGCGCAGGGCCGCCTTGGCCGCCCGCAGTTCTGCGCTCACATGCGGGCGGATGTTGCGGGCAAAGCGCGTGGTCATGTCACTTCAGCGCAAAGCGCACATTGACGGGCTTCTTGCCGGGCAGTGCCACGGCGGCCACGGCCTTGGTGCCGGGCCCGGCCTTGAAGTCACCCTGGGCCTGCAGCCGGTCGCCCGCGGGCAACAGCTGGACCTCGGTCTTGTCCTTGCCGTTGAGCAGCGTGAGCTTGGCACTGGCGCCCTCGATGCGGGCCGGTTTGCCGTGATCGCGGATATACAGGCTGATGGCGCCGGCGGCGGCCACCAGCTCGAAATCCATGTCGCTGGCCTCGACGACTACACCGCCGTGCAGGGGCTTGTGATCATGGCCGGCGCCATGGTCGCCGGCCGCATAGGCGGCGGTGCCGAAGGCAAGCGCGATGCCTGCGAGAAGGGTGGTGATGCGGGTGTGCATAAAGGCTCTCCTGGGTGCGTAGGGAAGGGATGGGAAAGGCATGGCGCTCAGAACGCCTCGGCATTGCGGTCGTCGACCAGGCGCTGTGCATCGCGCCGGCCGAACAGCCAGAACATCGCCGGCGTCAGGAAGGTGTCCAGCAGCGTCGAGCTGATCAGGCCCGAGAAGATCACCACGGCCACGGGGTGCAGGATCTCGGTGCCCGGGCGTTCGGCCTCGAACAGCAGCGGTGCCAGCGCAAATGCCGTCACCAGCGCCGTCATAAGCACCGGGCTGAGCCGCTCCAGCGAGCCGCGCACGATCATCGGCATATCGAAGTTCTCGCCCTCGAAGCGCATCAGGTTGATGTAGTGGCTCACTTTGAGGATGCCGTTGCGCACCGAGATGCCGGCCAGGGTGATGAAGCCCACCAGCGCCGCGACCGACAGCGGCTGCCCCGAAAGGGCCAGGCCCAGCACCGCACCCACCAGCGCCAGCGGAATGTTGGCCATGATCAGCAGCGCCAGGCGCGTGCTCTTGTAGCGGCTGAACAGCACCACGAACATCAATACGGCGGACACCAGCGACAGCAGGCCCACCAGGCGCGAGGCTTCTTCCTGCGCCTGAAACTGGCCGCCCAGGGTGATGAAGTAGCCCTCGGGCAGCTTCGCTTTCGCGACCACGGCGCGGATGTCTTCGACGATGTCGGACAGCGGCCGGCCCTGCGCGTTGGCAGACAGCACGATGCGGCGCTTGCCGTCGTCGCGGCTTACCTGGTTGGGACCGTCGCCGTCCTCGATGCTGGCCAGGCGCGACAGCGGCACGCGGCCGGTGGGCGTCTCGATCAGGATCTTGCCCAGGCCATCGACCGAGCGGGCGCTCTCGGGCAGGCGCACCACGAGTGCGAAGCGGCGGCTGCCTTCGACGATCTGCGTCACGCGCTCGCCTTCCACCAGCGCCTGCAGCGTCGTCAGGATCTGCGTGGCCGGCACGCCGTAGCGGGCTGCGGCGTCGTAGTCGATGCGGATCTTGATCTGCGGCGCGAGGACCTGCTTTTCAACCTCGAGGTCGGCAATGCCGGGAATGGCCGCCAGCTGCGAGCGCAGCAGGTCGGCCTGGCCGCGCAGGGTGTCCAGGTCCTCGCCGAAGATCTTGATGGCAATCTGCGAGCGCACGCCCGAGAGCATGTGGTCGATGCGGTGCGAGATCGGCTGGCCGATGCCGACGGCTGCGGGCAGGTTGACCAGGCGCGAACGGATGTCCGCGCTAATCTCGTCCATAGAGCGCGTGATCTCGCTGCTGGGCTTGAGGCCCACGTCCAGCTCGCTCACATGCACGCCCTCGGCATGCTCGTCGAGCTCGGCGCGGCCGCTGCGCCGGCCCACATGCGTGACCTCAGGAACCTGGGCCACCAGGACCTCAGCCTGGCTGGCCAGCGCCGAGCTTTCCGCCAGCGTCACGCCGGGGTTCAGGCGCAGGCCGATCAGCAGCGTGCCCTCGTTGAACGGCGGCAGGAAGGTGGTCGGGAAGAACGGTACCGCGGCAATCGACACCAGCACCGCCACCACGCCCGCCGCCATTGCCAGGCGCGGGCGCTCGAGCGTGGCCTGCAGGCCGCTGCGGTAGCGCGCCTTGAGCCAGGCCAGCATGCGCGTGTCGCCATGATCCAGCGACTTCATGCGCGGCAGCAGGTACAGGCTGAGCACCGGCGTCACGGTCACCGACACCACCAGGCTGGCCAGCGTGGAGACGATGAAGGCAATGCCCAGCGGCACGAACAGCCGCCCCTCCATGCCCGGCAGCGCAAACAGCGGCACAAACACCAGCACGATAATCACGGTCGCATAGAGGATGGCCGAGCGCACCTCCATCGTCGCCAGGGCCACCACTTCCAGCGGGTTCAGGCGATGGTTCGGATGTTTGACGCGGTCCTCCTTCAGGCGGCGCATCACGTTCTCGATACCCACCACGGCGTCGTCCACGAGCCCGCCGATGGCAATCGCCAGGCCGCCCAGCGTCATGGTGTTGATCGACAGGCCGAAGTAGCGGAACACCAGCGCCGTGATGAAGATCGAGACCGGAATCGCCACCAGCGCGATCACGGTGGTGCGCAAGTTGCCCAGGAACAGGAACAGGATCACCGCGACAAAGGCCGAGGCCGCGATCAGCTTGCCCTGCAGCGTGGTGATCGAGGCCTCGATGAAGCTGGCCTGGCGGAAGGTGATTTCGGGCGCATCCATGCCCGCGGGCAGGGAACGCTGCATTTCCTGCAGCGCCGTCTCGATGGAGCGGGTCAGGGCAATGGTGTCGGCCGTGGGCTGCTTTTGCACCCCCAGGATCACCGCGGGCTTGCCCTCGAAGCCCGCGTCGCCGCGCTTGGTCGCGGGCGCAAAGGTCACATCGGCCAGCTGACGCAGCAGGATCGGCTGGCCGTTCCTGGCCGTGAGCGCGAGGTTCTTCAGGTCCTCCAGGTTCGAGGTGCGGCCCAGATTGCGGATCAGGTATTCGCGCCCGTTGAGCTCCAGAAAGCCGCCGGAAGTGTTTGACGAGAAGCCCTTGAGCGCGCCTTCGAGCTGCTCGTGCGAGATGCCCAGCTCCGACATGCGCGCGGTATTGGGCTGCACCTGGAACTGGCGCACCTCGCCGCCGATCGGGATCACCTGCGCCACGCCCGCAATGGCCATCAGGCGCGGGCGCAGCACCCAGTCGGCATACTCGCGCACCGCCATGGACGAGACCTTGGCGGTATCGATGGGAATGGCGATCTGCATGATCTCGCCCATGATCGAGCTGATCGGGCCCATGCGCGGCACCACGCCCTGGGGCAGGCCTTCCTCCATCGAGGACAGCCGCTCCGACACCATCTGCCGGGCGCGGAAGATCTCCGTGCTCCAGTCAAAGGTGACGTAGAGGAACGAAAGCCCCGCGCTCGAGGTGGAGCGTATGGACTCGACTCCCGGCAGTCCGTTCATGGTGGTTTCGAGCGGGAAGGTGATCAGCTGCTCGACCTCCTCGGCGGCCATGCCGCCGGCCTCCGTCATGATGGTGACGGTGGGCTTGTTGAGGTCGGGGAACACGTCCACCGGCGTGCGCGATAGGGTGAAGGCCCCGTACGCGACCAGCACCAGGCTGGCAATGATGATGAGCAGCCGGTTGGCCAGGCTGCTATCGAGTAGCCACTTGAACATGGGTGGCTCCTCAGCGGACTTGGTTGATCAGGCTGGCGCTCTCGGTGACGATGCGCTCGCCCCCCTGGAGGCCTGTGGTCACGCTGACCGATGCGCCGTCCAGCGGCGCGGTGGTCACCACGCGGGGCTCGAAGCGTTCTGCCGCCGTCTTCACCCAGACAATCGTCTGGTTGGATGGATTCTTGACCAGTGCCGCGGCCGGCACGGCCACGCCCGTGACTTCGCTGCGCGTCTGCACGACCACCCGTACCGGCTGGCCGATGGCCAGCTGGCCCAAGCCCTCGCCTTGCGCGCGGAACTGGATCGGCAGGGCCTGCTCGCGCAGGCTGCGCGCCGCACCGACCAGCGTCAGCGCCACGCGCTGGCCGCCATCGGTGGTCAGGTAGGCGCCGGCCACGTCCTGGGCCAGCGCGGTGTCATAGGCCAGGGCCTCGACGCGCAGGCGCTGGGTATCGACGATCTCGAATACCAGCTCACGCGCATCGACCACTTGGCCGGCCACGGCATGGGACGCGGAGATCACACCGGAGGCCGAGGCCACCAGTGCGTCGCGGCCCTCGAGCCCCGTGCCGACGGCGCGCGCGCGTTCGCCCAGGCTCGCGACTTCGCTTTCGAGCGCCTCGATCTCGCGGCGCGGAACGGTATCGGCCAGATCGCGCAGGCGTGCCAGGCGCTTTTCGGCCAGTTGCCGGGCGGCGCGCAGTTCGGCCAGCTGGGCCTGCTGGCCCGAGCGTTCGAGGCTGCTGGTGGCCGGCTGCACATAGGCCAGCAGCTCGCCCTTGCGCACGGCCTGGCCAATGGCGGGCAGGCCGCGCGGGCCGGCCTGCAGGCGGCCGGCCACCATGGCCTGCACCTTGCCACCGGCATTCGGGTCCATCAAGACCAGGCCATTGAGCTCCACCGCGCGCGGCAGCGAGCGCTGCGCGCCTGGAGCGGTGCGAATCGCCATCTGGCGTTGGGCCGGCTTGGGCAGGAACACGCTGCCGTCGGGCAGGCGCTGCGGGCCGTTGGCATTCGTTGCGGCGGGTGCATCGCCATGGTCATGGCCTTCATCGGCCAGGACCGGCGAGTTGACGAGGAGGGCAGCGGCGAGCAGGCCGGCCAGCGTGCAAAGGCGCAGGTTCATCGGGCGGAAATGGAGGAAATGGAAGGGATGGGCCAGGGTGCGCAGCTTCATGCGGCACCTGCCTTCTTGCGCGCCAGGCGAAGGGCGGCCACCGCCAGGGCGAGGACGGCGATGCCGCCGAGGCCCCAGAGGGCATATTCCTTCCAGCCATGGGCATGGCGGGCTTCGGCATGCGTGTCGCCGTGGATGTCGAGCTCGCCGGCCAGCAGATCGCTGTCGTTGCTGGCGGTCACCGTGGCCGTGACGGGCGATAGGCCTTCGGGCAGAGGCTGCTCGAGCGTGGCTTCGAACTGTCCCTCGCCATGTGCCTGGGGCTGCAGTTTGTGGTTGCCGATTTCCAGCTCCAGGGTTGCATCCTTCACCGGGGCGTTGGTAGGTGCATGGTCGAGGTACAGGGTCAGTTGCTTGCCATCGAGCACACCGACCAGCTCGAACAGCTCCGAGCTTGCGCTGAAGCGGGGCAGCGCCGGGCCGCTGGCCGCCGCCGGCACTTCGCCATGGTCATGGCCTTCATCGGCCTGCGCGGGAGCGCAGAGCAGCAGCGCCGCTGCCATGGACAGGCCGGCGCACAGCGCGCGCGGCGATGGGGAAAAGAAGTGGGTCATGGAGGGGATGCGGAAAGGGGTGCGCGTCATGGGGGCCGGTTTCATTGCGGAAGCAGGCCCAGGGCCTGGTGCAGGGAGGAGAGCGCCTGGTTGATGTACAGCCGGGCAATGGCGGACTGGCGCTCGGCATCGGCCGCCTCCAGCTCCACGCGCAGGCGGTTGGGAAGGTCAATTTCGCCAGCGCGGAACGCCTTGCCGATAAACGCCTGGGTTTCGCGCGCCAGCGTCGCGCGGCGCTCGGCGGCCTCGGCGGCCGTGCGCGCGCCGGTCAGCCGGGCGCGGGCGCTGGCCACCTCGCCGGCAATGCGCAGACGCTCCAGCTCCAGCTGGTTCTGTGCCGCCAGCAGCTCGGCGGCGGCGGTGGCGGCCCTGCTCAGGCGCACGCCGCTGGAGCCCAACGGGATGCGCACGCCCACCGTGACCGTGCGGGCGTAGCGTTCGCCGCGCGCTCCCCGCTCGCGCGTGGTGGCCACGGTCAGTTCGGGATTGGCGCGCGTTTGCGCCACGGCCAGTTGCTGCGCACGCTCGGCCACCTGCAGCCTGGCTTGGGCTTCGCGCAGCGCGGGATGCTCGGCAGCCAGCGCGTCGGCCTGGGCATGGCTGGAGGCGTCCACCAATGCGCCCGGCGGCAATGCCTCGGGCGCTTCGCTTTGTGCGCCCACGGGCTGGGCCACCAGCGTGCGCAGCGTCTGCTCATGCACGGCCCGCTGGGCCTGGCTTTCGGCCAGCTCGGCCTCGGCCGCGGCTACCGCGCCATCGGCCTGGTGCTGATCGGCGCGGGCCAGTTCACCGGCCTTGACGCGGCGGGCCACATCCGCGGCCAGCTGGGCCGCGCTGCCCTGCCGGGCTTGGGCCTGGGCGACGTCGAGCTGCGCGCGCTGCAGCTGCCACCAGGCCTCGCGCAAGGCGCCCGCCAGGCGCAGGCGCGCCGCGGCCTGGCGCGTGTCGAGTGCATCGAATTCGGCCTGGGCCAGCGCCTGCGCGCGGCCACGCTCGCCAGGCAGCCACAGCGGCACGGCGACGCCGACCTCCAGCTCGGCGCTGCCTTCGTCACGGTGCCAGCGGTCGGTCTTGGTGGCCAGCTCCAGCGCTGGCGGCTCAGGCGTCCAGCCATTGGCGATCGATTGGCGGCCCTGGGCGGCATTGCGGTATTGCGCGGCGCTTGCCGCCTCCGGCTGGCGCGCCCAGGCAGCGTCAAAAGCCTGGCGCAAGGTGGTGAGCGCCGGTGCCGGTGGTGCCGGCGCGGCAGCTATTGGCGATGGCGCTGCGGTTGCCGGTTCAGACATGGGCTGGGCAAGCCCGGGTATGGCGGCAAGGCTCAGCGCCACCGCGGCCCACGCATGCACGCGCAGGCCCTTGACCCCAGGGTGGGGTCTGGAAAAAGAAAGCATGTTGTCCTCATGGGCGGCATCAGGAGCTGCCGCGGTTTCGTCCGAATGAAGACAGGCGCACGGCGGCCGCGCAAGGGCGCGCAGCCGGCTGCCTGCCGCAGATCAGGAGAAACTGGCGTGAGGAGGACGGATCAGGCGCTCGGGTATGCCTGCAGTGACAACGCGCAGATAAGGCGTGGCGCCCTGGAGCGGGGGATGGTGCAGTGCCGGCGCCCTCTGCAGTGCCGTCAGGGCCGGGGCGGTGCCATGGCAACTGGCGCAGTCGTCATGAGCGAGATCGGACAGCTGGGTGCCCGTCTCCGAGAGTTTTTGCACCTCGGCGCCGCCCTTCATGCCCACCTCGTGTTGGTGTTCATGGTGGCCGAAATGCTGGCTTGCCGCGCCGCTTTCGTGCCGGCAAATGCTGGCCGCTGCCGCCCAGGTCCATTGGACCGGAAGCAAAACCAACAGGAAGACCAGCACGAGTCGATGCATGGAGCGCGAGTATAGCGAGGATGAATGACGAGCACTCGCAGATTGAGAAATGGGCCTGTGCTGACTGTATGCGGCCATGACCGACGAAAAGCCGTCGCGCCGATGACAAATTTGTAATCTCCGTGCTGCGGACGTGGCGCCAGAATGCGGGGATGAAACTATTGCTGGTGGAGGATGAGATCAAGCTTTCGGAGTACCTGCGCAAGGGGCTGGGCGAGGAAGGCTATGTGGTCGATGTGGCGCACAACGGTGTGGATGGCCTGCATATGGCAAGCGAAACCGACTACGACCTGATCGTTCTGGACCGCATGCTGCCGGGCATTGATGGGCTGGCCGTGCTCGCCGCGCTGCGCCAGACGCGGCAGACACCGGTGCTCATGCTCACGGCGCGCGCGCAGGTGGAAGACCGCGTGCAGGGCCTGCAAAGCGGTGCCGACGACTATCTGGTCAAGCCCTTTGCCTTCTCGGAACTGGTGGCGCGCATCCAGGTGCTGCTGCGCCGCGCGCAGGGACCGCGCGGCATGGGCGAGGCCACGGTGCTGCGCATGGCCGACCTGGAGCTGGATCTGATCCGCCGCAAAGCCGTGCGTGCCGGCCAGCGCCTGGACCTGACAGCCAAGGAGTTCAATCTGCTGAGCCTGCTGCTGCGCCGCCAGGGGGAGGTGCTGTCGCGCACCGAGCTGGCCGAGCAGGTGTGGGATATGAACTTCGATAGCGAGACCAACGTGGTCGAGGTGGCCATCCGCCGGCTGCGCGGCAAGCTGGACCAACCCTTCGCTGCCCCACTGCTGCACACGGTGCGGGGCATGGGCTATGTGCTGGAGCCGCGCGTCCCATGAAGCGCCTGCTGGTGGAAGGCAGCCTGCGCGCGCGGCTGTCGCGCTGGCTGGCCCTGCAGGCTATGCTGGGCCTGGGGCTGGTTTGCGTGGCGGTGTATATCGTCATCGCGTGGACGCTTTCCGTGCGGCAGGACGATATGCTGCGGCAAAAGCAGATTTCCGTACAGCACCTGCTGACCGAGGGCCGCGGCGCGCACGACCTGGCAAGCGTGCGCCATCTGCTCAATGACTTCCTGACAGGCCATGACGAGCTTTCGTTGCGCCTGACTGACGCGCGAGGCGACCTGATCTATGAGACGACCCGGGCACATCCTGCGCACAGCGGCAGCAAGCGCGTGGACTTCACCATCAGCATGCCCGAAGGCAGCGCAGCCGGGGAAACCGCCGCGCAGGCCGCGCTGCTGCTCAACCGCGACAGCGATGAGGCACTGCTTGCGCGGCTGGCCTGGACATTGGCCCTGGCCGCACTGGGCGGCGCGGCAGCGGTATCGGCCGGAGGTTTCTGGCTGGTGGGATTGGGCCTGTCGCCACTGCACAAGCTGGTGGAGCAGACGCGTCGGGTCAACGCACTGCGCATGGACCGCCGGCTCGACGGCAGCGAGCAGGCCCAGGAGCTGCAGCCGCTGATTGCCCAGTTCAACGCGCTGCTGAACCGGCTGGATGTCGCGTACCAGCAGATGGAGTCGTTCAACGCCGATGTCGCGCATGAGCTGAACACGCCGCTGGCCACCCTGATCAGCAGCTGCGAACTGGCGCTGCGCCGCCCGCGCAGCACGGCGGAGCTGTGCGAGGTGCTGTCGTCGAACCTGGAGGAGCTGCATCGCATGGCCGGCGTCGTGAGCGACATGCTGTTCCTCTCCAACGCCGAGCGGGGCCTGCCGGCTCGGCGTGTGCTGCAGCCCAGCCTGGCGTTGCTGGCGGCCGAGGTGGTCGAGTTCCACGAGGCCGCGTTGCAGGAAGCGAACCTGCGCACCGAGGTGCAGGGAGATGCCGGTGCGAGTGTGGACGCGCCACTGGTGCGCCGGGCGCTGTCCAACCTGCTGGGCAATGCCACCCGCTATGCCCTGCCTGGCTCACGTGTCGATATCGGCATCAGGCCGTTGGCGCAGGGTGGGGTGGAGATGACTGTGACCAACCAGGGGGCGGCTGTGACTGCGGAACATTTGCCGCGGCTGTTCGACCGGTTCTACCGGGCCGATCCCGCACGCTCGCATGCCGACCGCAACCATGGCCTGGGCCTGGCCATCGTCGCCGCCATTGCGCGCATGCACGGTGGCGAGGCATTTGCCGAGTCGTCCGGCGGCAGCACGCGCATCGGTATGCGACTGGGACCGGGCGCAGCCGCATGACCGTCCGGGTTGGCAGATGACTGAATTGTCATATTCCCGTTGGCGTGGTGTCGGCACAGGATTTCTACAGTCAAGCCATCTTCTCTGGCCACTGCACTGATCACTGCAATGCGGTGGCGGGAAGCCGCTTCAACCACACTGCAAGGAATTTCCAATGACCGCCATCCGCCGTTCCGCTTTTGTTTCCCTGACTGCCAGCGCCGCCTTGGCCGCCGCCCTGGCCCTGCCTGGCCTGGCCGCAGCCAGCGGCTACTACCACCCCGCCAACAACCAGGCGGGTGTGACCGTGCACCCCGAGCATTACCAGAGCAGCAAGACACGCGAGCAGGTGCGCGCCGAAACCAGCCAGGCCCTGCGCAATGGCGACATGGGCCACGTCACCGAAAGCGGTGAACCCGCCGTCAAACCCAGCACCTCGGGCCTGACGCGCGAGCAGGTGGTCGGTGCGCTGATGTCCGAGACACCTCAGGAGCGTGCTGCGCGCCTGCGCTCGCTGCAGGATTGATATCCTCAGTGCCCAGCGAAAAGTCGGTGGTGTCTTGCGGTCCCTGCCGCCTCTAGTGCCCGTGCACCGAGCGCAGATGCCGCGTATCGGTTGCGGGCACTAGAGGCTTCGACGCGGCCTCGTTGAGGCCGGCCAGGATGCCGCACTGCTGCGAATACCGCTCGTCGCAGCAGCGCTGGCGCAATTCCTTGAGCTGCCGCTCCAACAGGCGCAACTCCTTGATGCGGGTCGTGACATGCCCGATATGCTGGTCCAGCAAGACGTTGACGTCCCCGCAGTCGGACAAGGGGTCATCCTTGACCTTCAGCAGCACGCGCACTTCGTCCAGCGACATGTCCAGGCCCCGGCAATACCGGATGAACTGCAGTCGCTCCAGATGCGCGTTCTCATATGACCGGAAGTTGCCTTGGGTGCGCGCCGGGGCGGGCAGCAAGCCCTCGCGTTCGTAGTAGCGGATAGTCTCTATCTGCGTGGCAGCGGCAGCGGAAAGTTCACCTATTTTCATTAATGGCCCCCAGAGGATTCGAATGGTGTGATTCTGGAGTGGCTACAGGATTTTCCGGGAAATCCGTGCAGTGTCAATGTTGGCGAAAGGGGTGGTTGACTCTGTAGTGGGTACAGGGATTCCAATAGCTTCAACAAAACCAAGACGACTATGCACTCCTCTGAATCTTCACCTGTCGCCAGTTCGTCGCCTGCCGATTGCGGCGGCTGCTGTTCACCCTCCATGCCCCAGGAGCCGGAGCGCTCGCTGCGCGTGCCGGCAATGTGCTGTGCCAATGAAGTGCGGCCGGTCCGGGCTGCGCTGGAAAGCCTGCCTGGGGTGACCGACCTGGCGTTCGACCTTGCGCAGCAGACCATTCGATTCCGGGCCTCGGTGCCGACCTGGGAAGCGGCGCGGGCTGCAGTGACCCAGCTGGGGTTCGCCACTGAACCGCCGGGAAGCCGGGCCGCGCCAAACGCTTGCTGCGGCACTTCCAGCCCTGCGGCGACCATCTCTTTCACTGGGCGCGCGTCCAAGGCGTCATCCCCTGCCATCGCTCCCGCGCCGGCCGTCCCTGCAGGGGCCTTGCTGCTGCGCATTCCCGAGATGGACTGCGCGGTCGAAGAAGGCCAGATTCGGCGCGCGATGGAAGCTTTTCCGCAGGTGAAGCGGCTGCGCTTTGACCTGCCGGCGCGCGCGCTGACCGTGGAAGCACCGGCCGATACCTGGGACACCGTCACTGCTGCCATCCGCCGGCTGGGCTTTAATCCGGAGCCCCTGACGGTGCCGCCGGCGGCGGCTGACACTGCGAAGGCGCAGAGGGTGGAACTGGTGCGGCTTATCGCCGCCCTGGTGGTGGCGGTCATCGCCGAGATATTTCACCTGGCTTTTCCGGACACCTTGCCATGGCATGTGGCTGGCATGGTGGTTGCCGCCGGGGCCATTGCGCTGTCCGGCCTGTCGGTCTTCAAGAAGGGCCTGTCGGCACTGCGCAATGGCCAGCTCAATATCAACGCGCTCATGAGCGTGGCGGTGATCGGCGCGTTCGTTATCGGCCAGTGGCCGGAGGCCGCCATGGTCATGGCGCTATATGCCTTGGCCGAGCTCATTGAGGCGCGGTCGGTCGAGCGCGCACGCAACGCCATTGCTGGACTGCTGGCACTGTCTCCGCCGCAGGCCGAGGTTCGCCAGCCCGACGGTAGCTGGACACTGACCGACGCCGAGGCTGTTTCTGTCGGCGCAGTGGCGCGGGTGAAGCCCGGCGAGCGCTTTGCTCTGGACGGTCGCGTCACGAAAGGCAATGGCGCAGTTGACCAGTCACCGGTCACCGGCGAAAGCATTCCCGTGGACAAAGCCCCAGGTGATGATGTCTTTGCCGGCACCATCAACCAGAGCGGTTCGCTGGAATTTGAAGTGACCAAGCCTGCCGGCGACACCGTGCTGGCGCGCATTATCCATGCCGTCGAAGAGGCGCAGGGTCAGCGCGCACCGACGCAGCGCATCGTGGACCGCTTTGCCGCCGTCTACACGCCAGCCGTATTCCTGCTGGCCATCGGCGTGGCAGTCGGCTTCCCGCTGCTGGCCGGCTGGGCCTGGCTGGATGCGGTCTACAAGGCGCTGGTTCTGCTGGTCATCGCCTGTCCCTGTGCGCTGGTCATTTCCACGCCTGTCACGGTCGTCAGTGGCCTGGCAGCAGCCGCGCGCCGCGGCATCCTTGTCAAGGGTGGCGTCTATCTCGAGCAGGCACGCAAGCTCACAGCGCTGGGCCTGGACAAGACCGGAACGCTCACCCAGGGCAAGCCAAAACTGGTCGCCCAGCGTGTGCTGGCAAACGACGTATCCGAGGAAGCGATCCTGCGCATCGCGCGCAGCCTGGCGGCGCGCTCGGACCACCCAGTCTCCAAGGCGGTCGCTGCGGGCTTGCCGGGTCCGACAGCCGATGTCGTGGATTTCGGGGCCGAGCTTGGCAAGGGCGTCCATGGTTCCATCGAAGGCCGGGCCTATATCCTCGGCAACCACCGCTGGCTGCACGAACGCGGCCAGTGCACGCCGGAGCTCGAGGCGCTGATGTTGGAACATGAAGCGCAAGGGCGCACGCTCTCGGTGCTGGCGGACGAGCAGCACGCCCTGGCGCTTTTTGCCGTAGCCGACACGACCAAGGAGACCAGCAGGCAGGCGGTCGCTGAGCTGCTAGCGCTTGGCGTGCGGCCGATCATGCTGACCGGCGACAACGCTACCACCGCAAATGCCATTGCCAAGCAGGTCGGCATCGAGGACGTGCGCGCCGGCCTGCTGCCTGAGGATAAGCAGAAAGTGGTGGCCGAGCTGCGCGGCCAGGGCCGGCATGTCGGCATGGTGGGCGATGGCGTCAACGACAGCCCTTCGCTTGCTGCCGCCGACATCGGGTTCTCGATGGGCGCTGCCGGCACCGACACCGCCAAGGAAGCGGCCGACGTGCTCATCATGAACGATGACCTGCGCAAGGTGCCCGAAACCATCCGCCTGTCGAAGAAGACCTATGCGGTGCTCTGGCAGAACATCGTGCTGGCACTCAGCATCAAAGCTGTGTTCTTCGTGCTGGCCGTGTTCGGCAGCGCGACGATGTGGATGGCCGTCTTTGCAGACATGGGTGCGAGCCTGCTGGTCGTGTTCAATGGCCTGCGTTTGCTACGCGGCGTGCAAAAGTCGATTTGATGTGGGGCGACCATTGGTCACGAGGTGCGCATCGTGCTAGCCCAGTTTATCAAACCCTGCGTAAAGTCATTGTGGTGTGTGTCGTTTAACCTCTTATCCGGTAAACAATAGAGCACCCTTTAGGTACTCTTCGCCGCAAACATGGCCTAAAGCACCATGGTAGGGTGGGCGTGCAGCGAAATGCTGCCGTGGAGAGAGTTGCCCAGGAGAAACGCTTATGTAGTGCTGTTCAGCACTTGCTCGACATCGGCAACCTTGGCCAAAACGTCGTCCAGCGTGGGAACCTCGCCAAAAATCATCCCTGACATGGCGGCGTAGTCCTTGATGAGCGCGTCACGCATTTCTTCGCTGGGACTCAGCGTGAAGCTTCCAGCAGTTGCGGTATCCAGGCCCAGATCCGGGCTGCCGAAAAACAGCCTGGCATGGGTGGCGCAGTCCTCGGCCAGTGCTTTGTCAGCTTGCCAATCCGCGATGTCCTTGGCCTGCGCGAGACGGTAAATGTCATAGTAGTGGCGTGAAACCCGCTGTCCGCCGTGACGCAGCACGCCGCGGTTTTCGTGCCACTGGCGCAGGCCATGCAGGATCATGATCTTGTCCCAGAACGTCCGCTCTGGTTTGACGGTGGTCACATTGCCGATATGCAGGTCCAGGTCGGGCAGATCCTGCGCCACATACGGCGTCACTGTGGCCGGTATGTGGGGGTCGAGTGCGGATTTGGCGCCTGCCTCGATCTTGACCGCCGCTCGGATGTAGTCGCTTTCTGCCCCAGTGACTGTAGGGTACCAAAACAGTACGGTCTGCCCATCCTTGTCGTCCTCATCGGCCTCTATCTTGAAGCTCCCCTTAGACATGGATTGCGCGGCCAGTTCATACAGCTGGGGGGTGAACGGTGCCGTTATATAGGCCTGGCAGGCATCGCGGATGTCATCCAGTTTGGCACGGCGCTTCTTGCCAGTGAGGACATCGAGGTCGGCGGCCTCGACAGGCTGGCCAAGGTCTTCGCGGAAGACCGTGATGTCGATGTCTTCCGAAAATCGGGAGATGAGTCCAAAGGCTTTAGAGAGCGATGTGCCGCCTTTGAACAGCAGCCGTGGACCGCCGGCGGGCAGTCCATTGAACAAGGCATCCAGTGTCCAGCAGACCCAGAAATCTTTTTCGACGTTCTGCACCGGGGTGCCAAGGCGCGCGGCGGTAGCCAGGAATAGGCCGAGCCGGTCGGCATCCGACGCGGCGATGACCGTTTGGAAATCAGCTTTCAATTGAGCTCTCCTTCAATGCTGCTTTGCGGACGGGGAGAGCGGTCTTCATCTTCTTCGACTGGGTCAACGGCTGAACGATGGCCGTAGCAGGGTCACATCCTGGCAATTCGCGCACCACGCTTTGCATCCAGGCTGGAAGCAGGGCGAAGCCCTCCAAGAGGTCGTTGCGTATAGCGTCGCCATACTGAGGGTCTACCAGCACCTTGGTCAGCTTGTCCAGGACGCGTTGCCGGTCTGTAGCCAATGTGTCCTTGAGCCAATGCAGCGCCTGCACCACGCGCATTGCAGGCCTGCCAGCCCAATACAGTCGACTTGGCGCGGTGTGCTTGAAATCAATGGCGAGCTGGTCCAGCTTGATGCTGCGCCGTCGCGCATCCGTATGGATCGTGACGCGCGCGGGCACGGCATCGGTCAGGCCAAGATCATTGGCGGCCGTCATACCGTCAACCAGCAGACGCAGTTGATCGCGGCGCGCAATGGCATCGACCACGGCACGGTAGTCCGGTCGGGTCGGTCGCTTGGTGAGACTGTTCATGCCCGGTCGGTCATAGAGGCCGCGCTCGATGCGCCGCAACGCACCGCTTTGCACCAAGCGCTGCAGCGTCTTGTCGACCGCGGCACGGTTTCCCAGGCAAGCAAAATCGCTGGGGACCCAAACGGTGTTGGGGCCACCCGATCGAACGATGGCAGTGACTTGCGATTTGAGATCAGACATAGTGTCCGTTATTTATATACATTTTTCGGACAACTTGCAATTCATCTTGTCCGAAATTTGTGTATATTTTTCGGACTGCGAACCTTAAGCTACGTATTGCCTAGAAAAGATCATCGCAATGGTGCGTTTCTAGGTATGTATATATATACTTGATGCCTGAGGGCTTCCGATGGCCGATGGTCAACTGTCGGTGCGGATAAATCGGTATATATACATATCTAGGAGAAGGCATGATCTTCGCGTGTGTGAACACCAAGGGCGGCGTGGGCAAGACAACTACTGCTGTGCATTTGGCCGTGATGTTGGCTCGTCAAGGCAGCACGCTTTTGATTGACGGTGACCCGCAGGCATCGGCAGCGAGCTGGGCCGCATGGCGCCGGGATTCGGAGTACAGCAGCGGCCCTACTCCCACGACGACCTGCTTGGCAGGCAAGGCAATCCTCTCCGAGGGCAAGCAGCTGGCCACGGGTTTTGACCATGTGGTGGTCGATGCCGGCGGCCGTGATTCCGTGGGCTTGCGCTCTGCCCTGCTGCTGGCCCAGCGCGCCGTGATCCCCGTTGGGGCGAGCAATCTGGATGCCGCCGCCATGACCGACTTGCTCGAAGTTGTCGAACTGGCGCGTGATTACAACCCAGACCTGGACGTGCGCGTGCTGCTTACCCGGGTTGATCCAAGAACCAAGGACGCAGCGGAAATGCTGGAATTTTTGACGGAACAGAAACTGAGGGTTCTGACCACGAAGGTGTGCGAGCGCGTGGCGTTTCGTCGTGCCATCGGTGAGGGAGCGAGCGTGAAAGAGTTGGGACGTGATCAGGCGGCGATCGCCGAGATGGAAGCATTTTTCCGCGAGGTGACGGCATGAGCATGAAGGGAAAACCCAACACCTCCCAGTTCAAGACGCCCAAGGATCCGACGGCTTTTTTGGAAGGTGGCCAAGCTGACAAGGCGGAAAATTTAGCCAGATCGCCTGTGGTGGTAGCCCCTGCTCCCATCGCGGCGCTGGAAGAGGAAACAGCTGCGCCACGCAGAGGCAGGGTGCAAAAGATCTTCAATTTTCCCGAAGATTTGGCAGACCGCTTGCGTGACGAAGCGCAGGCCCGTACCCGGGACAAGGGTCGGCGAGTGACCGAGAAGGACATCGTCGTTGAGGCGCTTGAAATGCTCTTCAGGCAAAAATAGGTATATATATACCTATATAAGTAAGTATATATATAACGATATGCAATCTAGGATCTTCATGACGCGAGGCCGAGCACGTATGAAGCGTGTAAAATCGCGACAATTTTTAATATTGTTGCCTTTGATCGTACAATAGGGTATAAAAACGATGTTGACAACAACTGCAAGCGTGGTTTTGCCGCGGATCCTGAAGGAACTCGTCGTCGCCGGCGTGGTTTCGGATGCCCGCGTGGAACCCGACGACAAAGGGCTAGTGATTGTTCTGCGCGCCGGAGTGAACGAGCGCGTGCTCGGGGCTGCGCGTGGCGGTTTGCGCTATTTTCAAAGCCTGGATGGCGTAGCAAGTGTTTTGCAGAGCTACGGCATTACACGCTTTACCGTAGAAACCGGTGATTGGGTGCCTAGGACAATGCGGCCGCAACAAGGCGGTGGCGCCGAGGCAGATGAGTAAGTCAAGAACAGGAGAGTGCTGACCAGACAGTAGAAAACTGGACGATCAGAAAAGACAAAGCCCGCTTTGACGAGCGGGCTTTGACAGTGAAACCGGGCGGGGCCGGGACACAAGGTGAGTGAACACTTTGACGGGTGGACACTTACCAACGCAATGAAGCGCCTTGGAATGCTTTTATTGTACGTGTCCTGAACCCTGCGCGCAAGCGTGCGCGCGTCCCTATGGGATGTGCGCTATGGGACCATGACAGCGACAGCCGTACTTGAAAACACGTTAAGACAACGCTACGAAGCACCGGCTACTGCATTGGGCCGCGTGCTGGCCGAAGCGGCTTATTACCCGCGCGTCAGCGACAACAAGAGCGCCACCTTGTCGCGGCCGGTCGAATACGCCATTCGCTGGCCGTATATGCAGATCAACCGCCCGAACTTCGTGAGCTGGCTGGTGTTCGACTGCGATCACGGAGATATCTATCGCTGGGAGAGGGTAGGACTGCCGGCGCCGAATTTGATCGTATCGAGCGGCAAGAACGGCAGCGTCAGCAGTTTTCACCTGCTGTACGCCATTGATCCCGTCTGTACCTCTGCCAAGGCCAGGTCGCATCCGATCCGCTACATGAAGGCCATCTATGGCGAGATGGCGCGCTTGCTGGATGCCGACCCGGACTATCACGGAGGGCCGGTGTGCAAAACTCCAGGCCATGCTTGGTGGCATACCGCAGAGCTGCATCCCCATGAATACAGCCTGGGTGAACTTCACGAGTACTTCGATATCCCCGCCGAGAAGCCGCGGTTCAGCAAAGGGCCGGATCTGCTGCCGGTGATGCATTCCCGTGCAGTGACGCTGTTTGAGCAGCTGCGCTTCTTTGCGTATAGCGTGGTCAACATCGAGCGAGACAGGGGCAGTTTCGAGTCCTTCTCGCGGCGTCTCGAAGATTACGCCCACCAGATCAACGATTTCGAGCGTCGCGGCTTCCTGGACCCCAAAACCGGCGTTTCCAAGGGCAACCTGGCCGTCTCCGCGCTGCGCTACACGGTCAAAAGTGTGGCCCGCTGGACGTGGGACCGCTACACGGGCGATGGGCGCTGCAATCGCGGTGTGATGCAGCTCGATCCCTCGCTTTCTTTGGTACAGCGGCAGCGCCTGGCTGCCGAACGCACCCACAGCGAACGCACCAGGAAGACGGGCGACAGTGTGCGCACCGCCTGCGCCGCCCTGCACGCCAGAGGCGAAAAGATCACCCAGACCGCCATTGCCCGATTGACCCAGCTTTCCCGCCAGGCCGTGGCCACTTACCAGCGCGTGATTGATGACTTCCTACGACCTTCGCCACCGGCTACCGCTGCGCTGGCGCACGATGCACGCCCTCCTGAGTTTGTTAAGTTTGGTGTACATCAGGTAACCCCTCCCCGGTTGTTTTCTGGGGAGTTTGGACCCGATGTTGGGCATGTTGGTGATTCGTTGCCATTGTTCAAGCTTGTGGCTGTTGCGCCTCAAGGTGAAGATTCAAGTTGATTGCTTTTCCAGTGAGTCTCTTGCATACACTCGAAGGTGAAATTCGCTGCGCACGTAAGCTGGATTGGTGAAGAGCTTTCGGATGAGCCTGATGTAGGCAGGCTGCTGGGTTGACCGTGCTTTCGTGCATAGCCAGCACGCAGGTTTCATTGGCTATATGGCCAGTTGTGAAGGAAATCCTTTTGAGGGCATTGTTTATGAAAGGCAGGCCAGCGAAGGTTGGCTTCTCTGGCCTTTTCCTTCCGAGCATTGAATGGGAAATGAAGCTCGAAGAGGTTCCTTGGCGGGACTTGGAAGACTGCCCAAGGATTGGGACTTTGATGCGCAATGTGCGTCGTCAAGACACTGTTCCCGATGCTTTGAAAATGAGAGCGATGATCACGAAAATGGGTTCCAGCGATCAACTGGCATTGCAGCAGTCACAGTCCTTGCTGCATGCGCTCGATGGTGATAACACCGCCCTTCGCCAGGTCGAGCAATTGGGAGCCTGGAATTGGTTCGTGCTGGGTCAGACAGAGCCTTTTTCGGCTTTTTCCAAAGCGTACGTGGAGCTTGAGCCAGCCTGTGCCAAGGCCAATACAGTCCTTGCCGCTGGCAATTTTCTGATGTCGCCAGTGAGGTCACGGATACGGGTGCAATTTCAATTTTCTGGCGTCACGGAGCTTTAGACGAGCTTGCTAGGGCGAAATCAATGGAGCAGACCCTGGCTCCCAGATTAAAAGCATGGTTAGAGTTGCAGATGTCGATTCTGGCTAAAGTGAGCCTGACCAATGGGATAGCGATCGCTTCGCAAGGTATCTGTGGCTCTTTCAGGAATATGCTGATCGGGTCGCCAGCGAAGCCTGGTCAAACCATGTTGAGGCACTTTCAGCATTTTGCTTGTCTGGGGTCACTGGCTAAGTTGAAAGATGCAGTAGCTGATCTGTGCGCTGAACCTCAGTTCCCCAGTGATGCAACGTTCATCCGTTGGTGCAGCGGCAGCATTTTCCCCGCTCAAAAGCGTTTTGAACCGTTTCTGCAGGCGCTTGCACAGCTGGGAGCGGAACAATTTCTAGGTCAATCAGGTGAGCAGCTGCTATTCGCTCAGTTTTATGTTGCACGTAGATTCACGGCGGTACTTGCCATGGCTGATTTATGGCGTTGCGCCGATGTTATTGCTACCGAAAAATATGTAGGTGCTGCAAGCCCATCGCAATGGGCCGTGGAGTCTTTCGAGCACTGGCAACATCACTGGCGCGAGATGCTTACCATTAAAGGCCTGAGCTAGCTATTTCTGGTGCTGACTGTCCCAGCGGCCACGGAATTCGCGTATGGAAACCCACAGACATCTTGACTGTTCGCTTCTGCGTATTCGTTTAGCTGGGATATACCGAAAGCAAAGCCGCAGCTATACATCTATATATATATATATATATATAGCTTCTGTGCTGCACCATGTTATGGATTGAGGCCATGCTCATGCGGAGTACGGTCCACACGAGCATGGGCCTCATTTCAAAGTCAGTCCTCACCGAAAATTTGTTGCGACCGTTGCAAGCCGAACGTACACGACCTGTAGAAGTTGAAAGTGACGAAGGCGCTATCTAGGTGCGATCGAAAAGAAAATTAGATGATATATATATATATTGAGAGAGGCAGAGGGGGAAGGAATGCTTGATAAGCTGGCGTTGGGTTTGAAGCACTACGGAGCACATGGAAACGACCACTGCAGCCGTATGTCTAATGCTCCATGTATTCGCCAGCATTAGCCAAATTTATCTGACGCTTGATCGCTGGAGAATGCGGGTTGACGGGATTCGCTACATAAACAAGTATTAACTTTCCTCGAAATAATCTGAATCAATGCGTTTGACAACAAATGAAGATGCGACCGAAACACCAATATCGAAATCAATCATTAACCCGGATAATTGCTTACCGTCTATGAGAACCACCTTCGTATCAATACGTGTCACGTAATCTATCGCATCAGTCGTATAATAAGAGGTTGTAATAAAAACGCCTTTGCGTGCACGCTGACCTTGCAATGCGCCAACAAATTTTTGAATTTCTGGCCTGCCAACCGATCCCTGCCAACGTTTAGCTTGAATAAAGATCGTATCAAGACCAAGCCGGTCCTCTTTGATAATTCCGTCAATACCACCGTCTCCAGTTTGACCAATTCGCTCGCCAGCATCTCGGCGCGATCCGCCATAGCCCATTTTTACGAGAAGCTCGACGACAAGCTGTTCGAAGAACGTCGGTGAACAAGACAAAATTTTTGCCAGCAGCTCTTGAGCAAGTTGCTCTCTTAATCCTTGATAGGCGTTCTCGATAGTTTCTTCAGGAGTCGTTGTTGTTATTGGTAAATCAACAGGCTGCTCTTGTAATATACTGGCTCTGGATATATCCCTAAATTCAATGAACTCGGGCCATTGCTCTAGAAATCTTGCGTCAATTCTTTTTGGATTTGATGCCAAAGTCTGCAGGCCGCGCTCTGTAATTTTGAAAACGGCTCGCTTCGGAGCTTCGATCAGAGCGGCCTTTTTTAGGTATGTCCTTGCCCAGCCAATACGGTTTTTAAAAATTCCTTGTTGTCCACTTGGCAGAAGTTCAGCTCTCTCGGCAGGGGTTAGGTTGAAGTGCTCAGCAAGCGCCTCTTCTGTGTCCCTTAAAGAATGTTCTTTTCCATCTCCTAAGTGGCGAAGGAACGGAAGCATGCAGGTTTGGTAATCAGGTATGGCCATGTAGCCGAGCATACGTTGGATACTGTCGATTAGCACGGAGTTTTCACCCCCTCGCGCGCTCATACGCTTGAGTCAAGGCGATCGCACTGCAGCACCATTGCCCGGTGCATCACCACCACTGGCTTTTTCACAAATACCGCCAACCTGTCTGCGCTCCATACCTGCTTTCGATGGCTCAGCCGTTCGATCACGGCCCAACTCGAGATGGCTGGATTTTCGGGGGTGTCGCATTGACACTGCTATGGATGCACAACATTGGGGGCCCTGCCGCAATCGACTCTTTCGATCACTGGTAGGTCACCAACGCGGAATGCTCGCCAGTGTCGACCAAGAAAAGTTACTTCCTTGGCGGATTGTTCCAGCGGCCGCCACCAGAATCTTCCCCGGTTTTGCTTGGCCAGCCGTCTCCTTGGCCCGGTGTGGGACTTGTTGCCCGGTTCAATGCCGTAGTGATTTCGCTATTGATTACCAAATTACGCTTCATCGCTATCTCCTTCAATACCCTGCGACAAACTCATCGCAGTGCCTGAATTTTCCAGCAGCCAGTGTTGGAAGCACAATCAGACTTTGGGCAGAAGTGGAGCTAAGAATCCGTTCGTAGGGTGCTTCTGCGACTCCTGAGGGTCTGTATGACGTAGAGAAACAACTGCTAAGTATATATGTATATACATATGTTTTTGGTAGTGTGCATATCGAGATTTCCGCGCAGGACGCGTCAGGACAGAGCGCACGCCCCAGGCCTGCGTACATCCTCCTCCTACTGGCCAAGTTGCCAGCTGCCTGCCGCAGGCATCCTCCCTTTTTTGCAATCACAAGACTGGCTAAGATCCAACGCGAGAGAAGAAGTAGGTATATATATATAAGAAGATTTGGTTTTGAAATTGTCATGTGTTCGATACCAGAGTGGAAAGGGTGTGGCGTCTTCTTACGTGATTGCCCGCGTAGAACGAAGCCGTAGCCATCTCATGGCAACCCTATTAGCGACTTCTTGCTCCGCAATTGGGTCGAACACTTTTGGCAACCTGAATCATTGCTGGTTGAACATGGAAAAGACATGAAATTCGAAGGTATATATATACCTATATATATACTACAAACATGTGCTCCTGATGCATCGGTGGTTCACTGCCATCAATAATCTTGTCATAAACCTATCCGGCCGATTAGATTAGTGTCTAATCTTGTCATTTTGATGAGTTTACGCCCATAATCTTATCAGCTGACAAGATTGAAGAGAATCTTTATTTCATGAGCACCCCCCGTCTGTTGCCTCGTCACCATGCGTTGCTGCGCTTGGTCCTTGCTGCCAGCGGGCCTATACAGCCCGGCGCACTGGAGCAAGCCCTCCAAGTTTCCCGGCCCACTATCAACCGGGATTTGCGAGACCTCCTGACCACGGGATTTCTGGAAAAGCTGGGGATGGTCGGTCCACTCGCTACGTGGCCACCGATGCGGCCAGAGCGGCACTGCGAGTTTCGACTGCAGCCGCGCCCATGCCAGCGGGGCCTGGTCCGCTGCGTTGGTCGCCCGTTGCGATGCCCTTGGTCGAAACGCTTCTTGCGCCTCTCGGAACACGTACTCTGGTGGGTTATGAAAGCAGTTTTTGGGTAACTACATCCCGAACCAATCCAGCTTGCTGCCGCAGCAGTTGGCCACCGAGCTGTTCAATGCCGGTCGCAGTCGTGATCAGCAGCCCGCAGGAACCTATGCGCGCGAGGTTCTGGAGCAGCTGCTCATCGACCTGTCCTGGTCGTCATCGCGACTGGAGGGCAATAGCAAGAGTTTGCTAGATACCAAGGAGCTCTTTGAGCTCGGTGAGCAAGTGGGTCCCCTCGATGAAGACACCTTGATGCTGCTCAACCACAAGAACGCCATCGAGTTCATGGTCGATGCTGTGCCGACACAGGGCATTACCGTGCCCATCATTGTTGACCTGCAAGCCAAGTTGATGAAGGACCTTTTGAAGGACTCGCGCGACATTGGCAGCATCCGCCAGCGCGTGGTGAACATCCACGGCTCTGTGTACACCCCGAGCAACATCCCCACCCTCTTGGAAGAAACGCTCAAGGTCATCATCGACAAGGTCCGACACATCCGTAACCCGGTGGAAGCAGCATTCTTCCTATGGGTCAACGTAGCCTATCTACAACCCTTTGCGGATGGCAACAAGCGCACGAGCAGGCTGAGCGCCAACATGCCGCTCATGCTGTACAACTGCGCGCCGCTGTCTTTCCTGGATGTGGAGCGCAACGACTATGCGACCGCCATGCTTGGCGTCTACGAACAGCGCAATGTCGCTGCAGCTGTGGAGCTGTTTGAATTTATCTACCGTCGCTCGATTGAGAAGTACAGCGTGCTGCGAGCCTCCCTGGGCGTACCCGATCCGCTTCGCGCCCGATACCGCCAGGCCCTCAATGAGCTCATGCAGTTCGTTGTCTTTTACGGCCGAACGCTGGAAGACGCATTTTTGCAGGTGCCTGTCGACGCTGCTGACCTTGCTGCGCTGCGCGTCATAGCTAACACAGAGCTAGATCATATGGAGCAATACAACTGCGCTCGCTACAACCTCGCGCGGGGCATGACCCAAAGGTGGATTGACGCAGGACGGCCGAGGTAACCTGCCGGGGATTTTACTGCCCCAAACGCATGCCACTTTTAGGGAGGCATCGTTGTACGACAGGACACTCGAGTAGACAACCACAGGAAGAGCCAGCAAGACAATTGTGGTAGGTATATATATACGTATATATAAATATATATAGGTATATATATTCGAGTGAATCCGTTTGACTATGACGCCTTCGGAGCCTTCACATGTAGGCATGCGCAATCGGCAACTGTCCAGTGCCGTCGTATACCGAGGTGTCTGGAGCGCCTGCCTCATCCTCCAGCCGAACTCGACCTTCGGCATTCCTTGTGCTGGCGACATGTACCGCAGCTTTGCCCAGCGTCCGTTGATCCGGTCCATAACTTCCATCAGCGGGTTTTGGCTGCGCGTCAGGCCCGGCGCCGCGAAGTCGAGGGCCCGCTGCTCGGGACCCATTCCCGCCAAGTGCAGCAGCATGTCCCCCGCCTTGGCCAGCTGGTAACCCGGCGCGTAGATCGAGCACAGGCCCGCAACAGCCGCGCTCCCCAGCACCTTGGATTACTTGCAAGTCAGGCTCAAACTAACTCGAGCATCGTTGATGACAGAGCTCACTCGCGCAAATGAGAAGAGACAGGTGCAGGTATGTATATATATAAGTATATATATTAGTGGAGTGTGAACTGGTCCATGCCAGCGCTGCGCCGATTGATACCGTCAGCAGCTGGCACAAGTTAAGGGACGCCTACGGCAAGGTGTGTACTAAAGGGGGGAAGGGCGAAGCCCATAGGTCAAGAAGCTCCAGGAGGGGAGGGAGCCTCCAAGGCCGTGCGCTTGCTGCGCAGATTCCGCTGCAGTGCCCTTAAGCGCGTGCAATCGGCACCTCATCCAGAACCGTGGTGTACCTTGGGGTCCGGCGCTCTGGTCTCATCCTCCAATCGGATACGGCTTTCTCGGCATTCCCGGTGCTGGCCACATGCACCGTGGCCTTGCCCCAGCGACCGTTGATTCGATCCATCACTTCCATCAGCGGGCTCTGGTCGCGCACTGGGCCCGGCACTGCGAAATCCAGCGCCTGCTGCTCCGGCCCGGGGGCTGCCAAGTCCAGCAGCATCACCCCAGCCTTGGCCAGTTGGTAGCCAGGCTCATAGATCGAGCGCAGGCCCGCAACGGCTGCGCCCACCAGCACCTTGGTGTCTGATGAGGCAGGCTGCAGCTGGATGGTGGCCGAGCGGTAAAAGCGCGGTCCCGGGCGAAACGGCGAGGTATGCGCAAAGACCTGCAGCGCACCGGCGCGCTGGCCGCCGGCGCGCAGTTTCTCCGCGGCGCGCGTAGCAAATTCGCTCACCGCCTCGATCAGCGGCGGCAAATCGGTGATTGCCTGGCCAAAGCTGCGCGTGCTGGCAATCTGCTTCTTCGGCGGCGGCGCCTGCTCCAGGCTGATGCAGCTCATGCCCTGTAGCTCGAGTACGGTGCGCTCGAGCACCACGCTCCACTCCCTGCGGGCCTTGCCCGGGGGCATCCGGGCAACATCCCAGGCCGTCAGGATTCCCTGCTCCGCCAGCTGGGCCGCGATCCTGCGGCCAATGCCCCAGACTTCCGCCGCAGCCGTGCGCTGGAGAATATCCTGGCGTGCGGCTGCCGACATTTCTGCCCAGTTGCATACCTGGGCAAACTCCTTGGGGTAGCTTCCCGGCTTGCGCTCAGCGTCCTTGGCCACGTGGTTACACAACTTGGCCAGCGTCTTCGTGGGTGCCAGGCCGACACAGGTCGGAATGCTGGTCCAGCGGTGGATGCGCGAGCGGACCGCCCAAGCGCGCTGCGTCAGGTCGCGAACGCCCTCCAAGTCGCCGACATAGCTCTCGTCGATGGAATAGATCTCCTGCAGAGGACCCAGGCCAGCAGCCAGCGTCATCATCCGGTCACTGATGTCGCCGTAGAGCTCGAAATTCGCTGACAGGCAGACAAGTCCAGCGCTCTGCTCCAGGTGCCGGATCTCGAAGTGCGGCTGGCCCATCTTGATTCCAAGCGCCTTGGCCTATCTATTACGTGGAATGTCTGACTGACTGCCGTGCCCAACTGGAGTAGCGTAGGCAATCCCCAGGAGGCACGATGTCTACAGAACCTTGGCGTGCGTTGGCGAACCTCTGCAGCGATGCCCTTGCGTACGCGTGGGTGTCCTTGCAGGTTGATCTGCTAAGAGCTCCCAATACCGTCGCCGCCTACGCGCGTGGGCTGGATCACTACCTCGGTTTCTGTCGACGGATGGAGTTGAATGTCACAAGTGTTGGGAGCGCTCAGATCGCTGCTTACGTGCGCGAACTGGCTGGGCGCTCCTGTGGCGTGGAGGTCCCTTCCAGCACCGTCTCCGCTCTTTCCAACGCTTCCATCCGCCATCGGCTCACCGTTGTCCGGTTGTTCTATGACTACTTGGTCGAAGAGGGTGTGCGCACAACGAATCCTGTCGCGCGCGGGCGACGCGGAGCCGCTTCCGGTGGGTTCGGTGTCGGACAACGCGGCCTCATCCCCATTCAGCGGCGGCTTCCCTGGATTCCCGACGATTCGGATTGGCAGGCTTTACTGTGCACGGCGCGCAGCGAGCCAGTCCGCAACCGCTTGATGCTCGCCCTTGCGTATGACTGTGCGCTGCGTCGGGAGGAACTGTGTTCGCTTGCCACGGGAGACATCGATCCGGCAAGACGCCTGCTTCGCATTCGGGCCGAGACGACCAAGACCCGGCAGGAGCGAATTGTCCCCTACTCGGTGGTGAGCGCAGAGCTCTACGTGGCCTACCTTACCGAACGTCGTCGCTTGGGCAGCCCGCGAGGTCCATTGTTCCTATCGGAGTCCTCACGCAATCGAGCGACGCCCCTGACCAAGTGGACTTGGTCGAAAGTAGTACACAGGCTCGCGTTGCACGCCGGGGTGCCCGCACTGACGACCCACAGCTTCCGTCACCTCTGCCTGACGGACCTGGCACGTGCTGGCTGGGACATCCAGGAGATCGCCCGTTTTGCCGGCCATCGCTGCATTCAATCGACCTTGCTCTACATTCATCTGAGCGCGCGTGATCTCTCAGACCGGTTTACCCGCAGCATGGCTGCGGTCCATGAGGCACGACTGGACCAACTCCGGGGAGGCTCAGCATGAGCAATGTGGCGAACGCGATCGCGCCGGCGAATGCGATACCGCAAAAGTCGTTTTCGCTCAAGGAACAAAGCCCTGTGCTTGCTGCCAACGAGCGTGCGGCACTGGAGGTGCTTCGCGTGCACTTCGCTAGCCATGGACGGCAATGGCCCACAGCGTCCCGTAAAGCACTGGCGCGACTGTTATGCCCGCTTCACGAACTGCTGGAACGCATACCTGCCGCACAGGCGCCACGCAATTCTGTGATTCACCTTGTGATTGTCGAGATGCAATACCGCGGTATCGCCTACTGGGGATGGACCAGTGATGACTGGCTCGACGTGCTGTGCAGCAGCGAAGCGGCCTTCCGAAGTCGCTACGGGGGCAACGGCAACTGCCGCCAGTACGTTATCGCAGTGGCCTATCTCCTGTGCGGCTTTGATCGGATCCCGGAGATCGGACGCTTCTTCCCGTACCGCCTCGCGATCAAGGTGTTCGGACGCGAAGCCGTAGAGCACGCCAACCGCCAAGTTTTCGACGAGATGAGCAAGGTCGGTTTTAGGTCGGTCCATCGGCCCAGCGTTTCGAACGCGCTCTATACCGCGCTGCTCATCCAACGCAGTCCACGTATCGACGACCTGACCCTTCATACATTGCAGCAAGTTGCTCGAACCGGTGCGGCATTCATTCGCAGTGGGGTTGCAACACTCTCTCGGACATTGGTGCGTCTGAAGTTGCTCACGCATGGCTTGGATCACCGCGTCAACGATCGTCGCCGTCCGGCAGACGAGTACCGTGCGACCGACGGTATCCCAGATGAGTGGCTGCAGTGGTGCGAGCGTTGGAGAGCCACTGCCGTACGAGCTGCCTCCTCGATCACGGGAGACTACTATGCGCTGCTGAAGTGTGGTCGCTGGCTCGCCGAAATACATCCTGAGATCAATAGTCCTGCCGACTGGACTCGCGCGACGGCGCTGGAATACGTGGCGACTGTTGCCCGAATGACGATTGGCCGATGGTCGAATCCCGGTGGCATGTACCTGAAGCAGCGTGGTGACCCGCTCAAGCCTGCTGCCAAGGCTTCGCATCTGCGTAGCGTTCGCAGCTTCTTCCGTGACCTTCAGGAATGGGAGTGGATCCCTCAACGCTTCGATCCGGTGCGCGCGCTCGGGTTGCCGCGCGCCGTCGGTGTACTGATCGGACCCCAGCCACGCATCGTGGCCGACGGCGCGTGGGCAAAGCTAATGTGGGCGGGTCTCAATCTGAGTGAAGAAGACTTGAAACCTACCCCAAGTCGGCAAGGCTGTGCCGATCAACCAACACGCTATCCGATCACGATGATTCGGGCCCTGGCAGTACTCTGGCTGTTCGCAGGACTACGCCGCGACGAATCGCTGCGGCTGCAGATCGGTTGTATCCGCTGGCAACCAGGCCCCAACGATGTGGCTGCTTCACCGACGTGTTTTCTCGACGTGCCCGTTAACAAGACGTCCACCGCCTTCACGAAGCCGATTGATGCCGTCGTGGGCCATGCAGTCGAGGCCTGGGAACGAGAGCGCTTGCCTCATCCGAGCATGACCGATGCTAAGACGGGTAGCGTGGTGGATTATCTATTTGTGCATCGCGGAAGACGCGTTGCCGGGGCATACCTCAACCGAGCTCTCATTCCGCTGTTGTGCAGGAAGGCCGGCATACCACTGGAAGACGCACGCGGTCGCATCACCAGCCACCGCGCGCGCGCCACCATTGCAAGCCAGCTCTTCAACGCCAGGGAACCGCTGGGTATATTCGAGCTGCAGGCCTGGCTCGGCCACGCTTCACCTCAATCCACCCAACACTACGTCACGGTGACACCGACTAAGCTCGCGGGTTCAATCGAGCGGGCTGGGTACTTCGAGCGCAACTTGCGCACGATCGCCGTGCTCGTCGACCAGGATGCAGTGCGCAGCGGCGCAGCTGCCCGGGGCGAGCCCTGGCGTTTCTACGACCTGGGACATGGGTTATGCACCTACGACTTCTTCGATCAATGTCCACACCGGATGGCGTGTGCCAAATGCTCGTTCTATTTACCGAAAGATTCGGCCAAGGCCCAGGCGCTCGAAGCGGGGGCGAATCTCACGCGCATGCTTCAGGAAATCCCGTTGCAAGACACAGAGCGTGCTGCGGTTGAAGATGGAATAGAAGCCATGGAGAAATTGGTCGATAGCCTGAGCCACACCATTACGCCTGATGGACGAACACCGAATGCCATCAAAAAGACACAGCGACCATGATCAAGACGGCAGCACAAGACGCCCATTCTCAGTGCTTGATCACACTGCCCCCTGCAAGCTCGCTTGCGATGACCTACAGGCCGCGTGCATTGCCGTCGCTGGACGGCAGTACAACTGTGAAGTCCAGCTCAAACCCGCCCATCACGCGGCCGACCGGTAACGAACATTGCGATCGAAATACTCTTTTTTAACCATTAATTCAATAATCGTTGTATCATTGATTTATGCAAGAGACCCAAGTCATTCGTTCGCTATCAGCCCTCGCACATGAGGCCCGCCTGCGTGTGTTCCGCGCTCTGGTGGTGGCTGGACCGGAGGGCCTTACCCCTAGCGTCCTGGCAGAGCAGTTGGGCATTGCACCCAATGCGCTGTCCTTCCACCTCAAGGAGTTGTCCCATGCGGAACTGGTCAGTCAGGAGCGCCAAGGGCGCAACGTGATTTACCGCGCAGCCTTCCCAACGATGAACGAACTGCTGGCTTATCTCACCGAGAACTGCTGTCAGGGCGCTGTTTGCACGCCTGCGGATGCCTCCGCCTGCAATTGCTGATCTAACAGGCGAGCGGCACCGCTTGCTTTGTGCCTTTCCCCGCGTGCCGCAGCGGTGACCGTCTGCGCACCTCGCACCATTCGTCCTCAAGTCCTGCTGCTAAAACCTATGACCGATACCACTGCCCCCTTGAATGTCCTGTTCCTGTGCACCCACAACTCGGCGCGCAGCATCCTGGCAGAAGCCCTGCTCAACGACATGGGCCGGGGCCGCTTCAAGGCCTATTCGGCCGGCAGCAGCCCACGTGCCAACCAACAGCCCAACCCCCTGGGCCTGCAAGTGTTGCAGCGCGCCGGCGTGTCGGTGGACGGCCTGCGCAGCAAGACCTGGGACGAGTTCGCCACGCCCGAGGCACCCCACATGGATCTGATCATTACGGTTTGCGACAACGCTGCGGGCGAGGTCTGCCCGATCTGGCCTGGGCATCCAGCCACGGCGCACTGGGGCTACCCCGATCCTTCCGCAGGCGATGCGCCTGAGGACACCAAGCTGGAAGCCTTCCGCCAGACCATGCACCTGATGCGTCGCCGCCTGGAACTACTGGTCAACCTGCCCGCCGACAAGCTGGACAAGGCGCGCTTGCAAGGCACGGCGCGCGACATGTCGGCCTCCTGATTTCCTGCGCCGTCGCCCACGAACGCAGACCTCTCACCCCTCGCACTCCCACACTATGCTCACGGCTGCCCTGATCTTTGTTTTCACCCTGGTTTTGGTTATCTGGCAACCCCGTAACCTGGGCATCGGCTGGAGCGCTTCACTGGGCGCGGCCATTGCGCTGCTGCTGGGGGTCGTGCAGCTGACGGATATTTCGGTGGTCTGGAATATCGTGTGGAACGCTACGGCCACCTTTGTCGCAGTGATCATCATCAGCTTGCTGCTTGATGAGGCCGGGTTCTTTGAATGGGCCGCGCTGCACTTTGCGCGCTGGGGCGGCGGCCGTGGCACCAGGCTCTTTGCGCTCATCGTGCTGCTGGGCGCGGCCGTGTCTGCCTTGTTCGCCAACGATGGGGCCGCGCTGATCCTCACGCCCATCGTCATGGCGATGCTGGTGGCCCTGGGCTTCTCGCCGGCAACCACTTTGGCCTTTGTCATGGCGGCAGGGTTTATCGCCGACACGGCCAGCCTGCCGCTGATCGTTTCCAATCTGGTCAATATCGTTTCGGCCGACTTCTTCGATATCGGATTCAATGAATACGCCGCGGTCATGGTGCCGGTCAACATCGTCTCGGTGATCGCCAGCTTGGCCATGCTGCTGTTGTTCTTCCGCCGTGACATTCCCGCAGCCTACGACCTTGGCAAGCTCAAACGCCCCGCCGATGCCATCAAGGACCCGGCCACCTTCCGTGCGGGCTGGGTGGTGCTGGTCCTGTTGCTGGTTGGCTTCTTCGGCCTGGAGCCCCTGGGCGTGCCGGTCAGCGCCGTCGCGGCGGTGGGCGCTGCCATTTTGCTGGCGGTGGCTGGGCGCGGGGCTGTCATCAGCACCAAGAAGGTATTGCACGGCGCTCCTTGGCAAATCGTGGTTTTCTCCCTGGGCATGTACCTGGTGGTCTACGGTCTGCGCAATGCGGGCCTGACAGACTACCTGGCGGCGTTACTGGACCGTTTTGCGCAGGGCGGCATATGGGGCGCGGCCCTGGGCACAGGCCTGCTGTCTGCCCTGCTGTCGTCCGTGATGAACAACATGCCGACCGTGCTGGTGGGCGCTTTGTCTATCGATGCCTCCAGTGCCAGTGGCATCGTCAAGGAAGCCATGGTCTACGCCAATGTGATCGGCTGTGACCTGGGCCCCAAGATCACCCCCATCGGCAGCCTGGCCACGCTGCTGTGGCTGCATGTGCTGGCCAAGAAGGGCATGACGATTGGCTGGGGCTACTACTTCAAGGTCGGTGCGGTGTTGACCGTCCCGGTTCTGCTGGCCACCCTCGCGGCCCTGGCATTGCGCCTGAGCCTTTTTGCTTGAAGCGCCCCTTTGCTTTGGACCTGCCATGAGCACCATCACCATCTACCACAACCCCGCCTGCGGCACGTCCCGCAACGTGCTGGCCTTGATCCGCAACAGCGGCGAAAAGCCCTGCGTCATTGAGTATCTCAAGACGCCACCCGACCGGGCTACGCTGGAGCGTTTGCTGGCCACGATGGCAATTCCCGTGCGCGATCTTCTGCGGCAAAAGGGCACGCCTTTTGATGAACTGGGCTTGGCCGACCCGAAGTGGACCGACCAGCAGTTGATCGATTTCATGCTCGAGCATCCGATCCTGATCAATCGCCCCATCGTGGTGACGCCGCTCGGCACCCGCCTGTGCCGCCCTTCCGAGGCTGTGCTGGACATCCTACCTCGGCCCCAACAGGGCGCACTCTCCAAGGAAGACGGCGAAGCCGTCATCGACGCGAAAGGACAATGTGTTGCAAAGCACTGATCTCCCCAACCTGGATATGCAATCGTTCGAAGTGCCAGACCTGGCGCGGCTGCTGCCGCAGCAGCGCGCTGCACATCCCCCTCGCATCTTGCTGCTCTATGGGTCGGCCCGGGAGCGCTCTTACAGCCGGCTGTTGACGGAGGAGGCAGCCCGGCTGCTGCGAGCAATGGGGGCCGAGCCGCGGATTTTTGACCCACGCGGACTGCCTCTGCCCGACGATGCACCGGACAACCACCCTAAGGTGCAGGAGTTGCGTGAGTTGGCGCTATGGGCGGAAGGCATGGTCTGGACCTCACCCGAGCGCCATGGGGCCATGACCGGAATCCTGAAGGCCCAGATCGACTGGATTCCCCTTGCCGTGGGCGCCGTACGGCCGACCCAGGGCAAGACCCTGGCCGTGATGCAGGTCTCCGGGGGCTCGCAGTCCTTCAATGCTGTCAACCAGATGCGCGTGCTGGGTCGCTGGATGCGCATGCTCACCATCCCCAACCAGTCGTCCGTCGCCAAGGCCTTTGCAGAGTTCGACGAAGCAGGTCGCATGAAGCCGTCCTCATATTACGAACGGGTGGTTGATGTGATGGAGGAGTTGATCAAGTTCACGATCCTGACCCGCGACTGCGCGGACTACCTGGTGGACCGCTACAGCGAACGGCGCGAAAGCGCCGAGGCGCTGTCCCAGCGGGTCAACCAACGCAGCATTTAAGGCGACGCGACGATGCAGCGCCGCACACAGACCACCGTCATGCTGGGTGTGGCGCAAACGCTGTCCTGGGCATCGTCGTACTACCTGCCCGCGGTGCTGGCTGAATCAATCAGCCGTGCCGTTGGCATGGCGTACTCCACAGTGTTCGCCGCGTTCTCAGCGGCACTGCTGGTTTCAGCTGCCACTGGGCCCGTGGCCGGTCGGCTCATCGACTGTTTCGGTGGCCGTCCGGTTTTGATCGCAAGCAACCTGGTATTTGCTGCCGGACTGGCGATACTGAGTCAGGCCACCCAGTCCAGCGAGGTGTTTCTGGCCTGGGCCATCATGGGTATTGCCATGGGCAGCGGCCTGTACGAGGCAGCGTTTTCCACGGTTGTGCGCCTCTATGGTCAGGACGCCCGACCCGCCATCACTGGCATCACGCTGTTTGCAGGATTCGCCAGCACCATCGGGTGGCCACTATCCAGCCATCTTGCGCATGAGTTTGGATGGCGCGAGGCCTGTTTGACCTGGGCGGCGCTGCACCTGTTGCTGGGGCTCCCGCTCAACATGTTGTTGCCACGGGCTGCAAAAGCGGCCGAGGAGGGGTCAAGCGACCGCAGACAAGAAGGAATGCAGGACGCAAGCGAGGAAGTGCAGTTCCGCAGGCGCACCGTGTGTCTAATGGCCTATGTGTTCGCTGTCTCATGGTTTATCAGCACCGCCATGGCTGCCCACCTGCCACAGTTGCTGCAAATTACAGGCGGAACGGTGGCGGTAGCTATCTGGGCCGCAGCGCTTGTGGGGCCTGCACAGGTGGCGGGACGCTTGGCAGAGTACGGGTTCCTCAGGAATGCACATCCGCTGCTGTGCGCAAAACTGGCGATCCTTGCCCATCCCTTGGCCGCCATCTGTCTGGGTTTGGTTGGTGCCCCTGCGGCCAGCGTTTTTGCCATTCTGCATGGGTTGGGAAACGGCATTCTGACCATCGCCGTGGGTACGCTGCCGCTCAAGGTGTTCGGCGCGCACGGCTATGGTCTGCGCCAGGGCTGGCTGATGGTACCGGCGCGCATTCTGCAAGCCGGCTCGCCGTTTCTCTTTGGCATGGCCGTCTCCCAGTGGGGTTCAGGCGCACTGTGGCTGTCCTCATTGCTGGGAATCACCGCCTTCTGGGCGCTTCACGGTATACGGCTTCCGCAACATGTCACTGAGCTAGACAAGCCAAACCTGTAGCGGAATGGATGTCACGAGGGGGCATTCGGCGGCAGAGGAAAACGTGCGGCGCCCGATTTCTCCACGACTGCCATGACAACGTAGCGTGGCTTCTGCGACTCTTGGGGAAGTGGAGTCTCATATGCACAGCTTATCGCGATGATGTTGAAACGATACCTGGTTGACGGATGATTGCATTCCACATAATCGTCTGATCTGGCAATGGCGCAACCGTCGTTGTTGGACAGCACGACCACCGGAATGCCGCGCAGCGAGGGGCGAAAGGCGCGTTCGCACGACACATAGAAATTATTCCCGTCGATCAGCGCGAACATGGCTATCTCGAGAATCGCTTCACACAGGCCGTGACCACG
Organism: Comamonas endophytica; assembly: GCF_023634805.2. NCBI lineage: Bacteria > Pseudomonadati > Pseudomonadota > Betaproteobacteria > Burkholderiales > Comamonadaceae > Comamonas > Comamonas endophytica. The sequence continues at coordinate 18,236 of NZ_CP106883.1, read as the reverse complement.
CCCCAGATCTCGAGGGTCTGGCCCTCGCGCGGAACAATGTCGGGATAGGTGCGGTTGCCCGCCTTAAGGCGAAAAGTGCCGTTGACCTGGTGCAGAACCTTCACGGTGAATTCGCTGTCCAGGATTGCAACCACTATGCAGCCATGGCGCGCCGTCAGCGCTCGGTCCACCACGATCAAATCGCCGTCATCGATGCCGTATTCGGTCATTGAGGGCCCAGCCACACGCAGCAGATAGGTAGCCTGGGGGTGTTCCACCAGAATTTCCGAAATGTCCAGGCGCTTACCGCTGAAGTCTTCCGCGGGAGAGGGAAAGCCGGCACGCACAGAGCAATCCGCTAATGGCAGCACCAAAGGAGTTGCAAGCCAAGGAATCGGCTGGCCGGCGATTAATGAATTGCTGTACATGCGTACAGTATACGTTTGGTTGCGGAGCTTGAAATGATTTTCATAACGCTGCGGGTCTAACGGTGCGCTTACCACGCTTAAAAGAAGTTGCTTGACCTTTACATGTATTCCTTTGACGGAATATTCCATGGAAGCTATACTTGAGTCATGAAATGGGATGTCGAGTACACAGATGACTTTGGCGACTGGTGGGCCGGCTTGACTGCAGAAGAGCAGGAATCGCTGGATACATCGGTACGTCTGTTGGAAGCGCGTGGGCCTACCCTGGGTTTTCCTCATAGCAGCGGAATCAATGGCTCACGGCACAGCCATATGCGGGAATTGCGCACTCAGCATGATGGGCGCCCACTTCGAACCTTGTACGCGTTTGATCCCCGACGATCAGCTATTTTGTTGATTGGCGGGGACAAGACAGGAAACGACCGTTGGTATGACGTCCATGTTCCCATCGCCGACAGGCTTTACGACGAACATCTGGAGCAACTTCGAAAGGAAGGGCTGATCAATGGCTAAGAAATTCTCTGAACTGCGGCAGCAAATGTCACCCGAGGCACAGGCCCGCGCCGAGGTTCAGGCACAGGCAATGCTTGCCGAGATGCCGCTCAATGAGCTGCGCCAAGCGCGTGGCCTGTCGCAAAAGATGCTGGCGGATGTACTCCGCGTTCAGCAGCCTTCCATTGCCAAAATGGAGAGGCGCACGGATATGTACCTTTCCACGCTACGCAGTCACATCGAGGCGATGGGCGGACAGCTGGAGATCGTGGCGCGCTTCCCGGACGGCGCGGTGAAGATCAATAACTTCGCCGATCTGAGCGGCAAAGCGGTAGCGTAGATAGTCGGCTGGGAAGATCAAACGCGCGCCAGTACGATTTACCCAGTGAGAAATGGGCACCCAGCAATGACATGCTTCTGTGCTTGGGGGCCCTACGCTGGGGCAGAGCGGATCTCCACAGGCTGGTACCGAATGGCCGAGTACGTATCTTGGCTATATGCGAAGCTTGGAGCCTCAAGTGGCCCGAAGATTAAGGAGCTCTCAGATGTCGTCAGGGAAGATAAGGACGATAGGCCAGGACTTGAAAAACCATTGCAGTACCTGCGCGAAGGTGACGCCCTTATCGTTTGGAAGCTGGACAGACTGGGCCGATCCCTTAAACATTTGGTGCAAACGGTCTTAGACTAAGGGAAACGCGGAATTTCATTTAGATCATTGAGTGATCCAGAGATCGATACGACAACACGCAGCGAAAGACTGCTTACCAATCTGCTTCACTCGCGGAATTCGAGCGTGATTTGATCCTCGAGCGGACCGTTGCTGGGCTGACGTCAGTAGCAGCCAGGGGCGCAAGGGAGGAAGAAAGCCCGTAATCCTCACTGCAAAGCTTCAGCAAGCGAAACAGATAGTGGACAAGGGGCTTACATTCCGAGAAGTCGCTGCAGCATCAAAGTGGAGAAGACTGTGCTTTATGAAGCGCTAAAAGTTGATTCAACATCCTAGACGGAGGTAAACTATGAGTTACCATCATATGTACGCGCCACTGGCTAAAGTAAGCGGAGTAGTCCGCCTCTTTCTGAAGCTATTTGCTTGGGTGCTATGTTTGAACGTCGCTCTCCTTTCAATAGCTGCGTCGGTGGCCGATATTCCGTTGATGACGTTGCTTCCTCATTTTATTAAAGCTGGTTTGGCTGTTTTCGCTGCTTATATAATTCCAAGAGTAATGAGTAACATTTTGATGAGAATTCGTTAAGTAGATGTTAGAATTCTCATTGAATTTTGTGGATAATGTTTAATAAGATAAATGAAAGGATTTTTATGCAAACTACTTATAAAGAATTGATGGCTCAGCGCGATGCCCTGGAACAACAGATCCAGGCTGCACGTAAGGCAGAGCTCGACGAAGCCGTATCCAAAGTTCGCTCCATTGTTGCCGAATATTCTTTGACCGCTGAAGATGTTTTTGCGCCTGCGCGCGGACAACGCAAAGCATCTGCTGGTCATAAGGTAGAAGCAAAATATCGCAATCCCGCCACGGGCGATACCTGGACTGGCCGCGGGAAGGCGCCAAAGTGGATTGCTAATGAGGATCGCCAAAAGTTTTTGATTCAGACCTCGGCGGCTTAATAGGTTTTAAATAAAAAGGATGGCAGTAGTCATCCTTTTTTGTTATTTGTCCAACCTGAGGTGCAAAATTTTCATATTGTCGAGGGTATAAAGACGGATGACAAAGGGGCTGCTTTGGTTTGGCACATATTAGAGTGCAAAGAAGATAGGCTACCTTACTAGGAGAGAAATGAACGAACGTTATGCATTCTTTTCCAAGATCCAGGAAATAATTAGGGGACGCATAGAAAAGCAAAGCCGGAATCCGCAGAAACCTCGAAGGCAGCATTTTGTTCCGGCGAGTTACCAAGCAAGGTTTCGGGCAGATGACGAAAAGCTTTGGGTATACATTTTCTCAATGAAAAGCATTAGGGAAAGTTTTCCAAGAAGAATTGGGGTAATTCAAGACCTATACACTCTTCCTAAAAATTAGGGCGAGCCTAGCTATGTAGTTGAACACTTCTTAGCAGCTATCGAAGATATATCAGCACCAGTTATTGAGCGTATCTTAGCAGGCAAGGATTTATCCGAGGAAGATAGATTCTGGCTCTGCTATTTCCTTGGAGTCTCGTTCTGTCGCTCACATGATCTAATTCGTTCCTACAAAGCGATTTATAGTGAACTTCACTTGATGGAAATAAAATCTCAGTATTCGTCGCTTGAGAAAACTCAGGAGCGGATTGATGAAGATCCTAACCTGGATGGGCTAAGCGCCCAAGAGTTATTCGATTTAGTGCACTCAGAAGAATATGAAATTATTTATGAAAATCATGGGGTCGTTCCTGCAGTAGTGCGGCTTGTTCCGCTTATTTGTCAACTTTTTTGGGATTCCAAATTAACAATTATTCAGGCGCCAAAGAAGGAGTTTTTCGTAACTGGAGATAGTCCAGTTGTGTTGCTACCATCTCGTGAAAAAAACTCCATAGGCTTTGCGCAATCGTCTCGTGCAATACCCTTAAGCAGTGATATATGCATCATCTCCACACCTGGTATACCAGATATATCAAGAAAGATCGCGGATCGAGAATTTGTAAATTACATGAATCTGCTAATTGCGGCATCGGCACATGAGTTCATTCTGGGAAGAAGCAAAGCCTTGATTGAAAGCCTCGTTCGAGCAACAGGGGCACAAGATCGAACTTGGAAGTCTGCCTTCCGAGTGAACCAATTCACTTAGTAATTGATGTGAAGTGACTGCCCAATATGGATATTGAATTAATGCCAATAATTTCATTGAGAAGAAATGCTTGACAAGGGGTGTCCCTCCCACGTTGGCAATATAATATCTTTTGTCACCATAACATTGAACTCATAGCCTGGTCGGATTTGCAATGTAGGCTGTATGTTCATGTTCCTTTGCGCCATCTGCATACCAAGCTGTCCCATTTGCTGACCCAGCGAACCCGCGATGATTTGCGAGCTGCTGTAGTTTTCTCCGTTTTGGGCCTGCGGTTGTGAGAGCTGAATTCCTGCCGAAAACAATGAAAGCAACAGACCATGCCCGAAAAGCCGCCCGTAGTGGTTGTTAACTTTGTCATGGAAACCGGCATACCCGCCCTGATCCGCGCCTGGCATGCCATCAAGTGAAATAGACGAGCTATCGGGATAGATGATCCGTTTCCATACAACGAGTGCACGGCTCTGTCCTAAAGTTACGCTGCTGTCATAGGTGCCGATGAGCGTAGCTCCTGGCGGGATGAGCAGTTGGGAACCGGTGGCTGAGTCATAGACCGCTTCGGCTACGCGTCCAATGATTTGCCCTGGCAAGTCTGAATTAACCCCGGACACCAAGACGCTCGGAATTACCGTTCCTGCTTTGATCTCTTGAGATGGCGCGAGGGGGGCTTTGCGCTGGTTTGCCAGATAGACATTTGCTTCGGGAGTGCCAGACAAAAATGCGCGCTTTTGGGCTTGACCATTTTCAGCAGCCATCCCACTCACAGCGCCCATGCCATAGGGGTCCCCAGAGCTTGGCATAGGGCCTGCGGCCATGTATCGCTGCATCATTTCCTGCGGGTTGAGCTGTGATCCGGGACTATCTGGAGCACCCGGCGTTGGGGCTCCCGACTTTCTCTCAAATTTTTGAATGGCCCCATCGCTATCCAATGCGGCCTCCCATTTGGCAAGGTGTTTTTCTTCGACCTGCTGAATGAGTTGCAGGCGGCGCTCCATTGTTTCGTTGACCGGGGAAGAGACGACGGGCCTACTGCCGCGGCTGCAGCCTCACCGGGTGCCAATGCAGACTCCAAGGGGGCCGGTTTTCCAGGTGGAACAAAGTCTTCTCCAGGAGGCCACACTGGTGGGCGGGCTGCTTCTGTGACGACAGGAAGTGCAGCCGGCTTAGTCTGCGCAACAGCATCTGCTTGTTTGGAAAAAAAGGTGTATGTCATGCCTGCGACCGCCATTAGCAAGATCGCACCAACGATGACCAGGGGTACCTTGTTTAGCCGTCTCACCCCTTGCCCTCGTCGGGTAGACGACAAAAAATCGGGAGACTGGTCGGCTTCGTAGTCGTGGCGTTCGTCGATTTGTGTCTCCTCGGGAGAAAAATCAGAATTTTTATCGTATGTCATTGGGGCCACCTCCCACGGTAAATGGAAAGCCATTTGGCAGCAAAGCACCATCCTTATTCCGCTGATAGAAGCGCGAAGCTTCTATCCCTTGAAATTGCAAACGTAAAAGGACCCCGGTTTCCAGCGGGGAGGCCAAATAACGCAGTGCTGTTCCTGCCGGAGGATCCGCCTTTTCTTTTTTTTCAGGATTTTTCGTTGAAAGAATAAGAACGCCATAGCCTTTTTCCCGTAATGCAGTTTGCATCGCAGGCGTAAGCTCATCCGCCACGTTGCGGGTCGGTGGTGGATCAATCACCAGCATGGTTTTGGCAGGGGACAGCGATTTGGACAGGTATACGGCAGCATCGTTCGCTAATGTGATGGCGTCGGCGGCATTGATATTTGAATCAACGTAGGAGGACGAAGATCGTAAAGGCGCAGCACACGCACTTAGGAAAAGAGCAGCTGAAAATGAGATGAAAAGACAAAAGCGCATATCAATTTCCTCCGCGAATAAGGATCACCTTGACTTGGTCTCGGCCTACGCCGCTAATCAATGCCGCCCGATCCAGCACTTTATCGACAACGTACCGATCTCCGATCACGCGATAGTTCACAATTTTTATTGATGGATCAGAGAATAGGCCACCATCCTTGCCAAGTGCGACTAGCGCTGGAGCCGATCCACCGAAATCGGACGATGGGAATTGGATAAAGGTCTTGCTGCCATCGCTATAAACGCGTATAGGCTTCCAGCTTGGAGAATCACCGCTCAATTGAAATCCAAAATCCAGATTCGCGAGATTCTGGCCGGTAGGCATGGTGTTGCTTTGCAACTGCTTCAGTTGCCTTTCACGATGTTCAGCCCACATCTTTTCCGTTTCATCTGGGTAATCGAAAGAAAGGACAGGAATCCAGTCCCGCTGCGTACTAGCAAGCTTTATGGTGTAAAGGCGGCGATCCGTCGTTACTGTTAGATTGGTCACCAATCCGGTATTAGTAGGCTTCACGATAATAACGGTCTTTGCCGATGACCCGTTGCCGATGGAAGCGGGAGAAATCTTCCAGCGTGCGCTATCTCCAGCATGAACGTCATTGACAATTTCCCCGGATTGCAATTCGATGGAGCAAACTTGCAATGGGGTACAAACGAGTGTTGGCAAAGTCGCACCAAAGAGATATTTCACGCTGCCATCGGCGCCTTTGCGTGGTCTTTCTGGGTTTATTTTCCAGTCGTTTGCCAGCTGGGCACCATAACGCTCCTTGGCGTCTAGTGGAGCTGAATGCGGAGAAGTCAAATTGACGGGCGGGAGAGCCTCTTTTGGAGAACTCGAAAGTGCCGGTACTTTTGTTTGAGCAAGCGCCGCACTGCCTGCTACCGCAAATAAAGAACCAGCGATCCAGACAGTCGTTTTTTTCATGGTAATCACCCAACTAGTTGATTCGTTGATTCCAGGAGAACTGCTTTACATAGATTCCAAAGGGATTTAAGGTAATCGTGTCTTCATCGGTTGGGGTGGCCAATGAGGTCATGATTGTTGCGGTGTATGTTGTCGGATCTGAAATGGGTTTTCCATCTCTAGAATGGACAGTTTCTGTCCATTCGATTTGCCATGTATCTCCCCCAATCAGACTGGCGCCGTGCCAAGCCACTTCGGCAGTTTCTTTTTTGCCCGCTGATAGGGATTGTGGTCACGGTGGTAAGTGGAAAGCGTTGTATATGCGGGACTATCCGGCAGCGTTGTGGCATATGTCGCTGCCACGATTTGTTGCTGTGCACGCGCATCGACATAAACAGTCCGAGCGCCTGTAATCCACTGGCGCAATGTAGACTTTATTTGTTTTTCGCTTGGTCTTCCAAGGCTGTTTGCAGGGGACACGCGGATGACTTCACCATAGCCGTTGGTTTCCACGATGTAAGGAATAACTTTTTGCTGACCTGAAATCCAAACCAGTCCCGCCGCCAAAATGCTCGACGTTGCTACACAGCCAAATGCCACGAGTCGCCAGTTGTTCGCCCTGGAGATGTAATCACCATAGCGTTCGTTCCATTCACGCCGTGCCGCTAGGTAGGGCGTTTCCGAGATTGCCTTTGATGTCGGTGCTTTCTGCTTGGAGCGCATAATTTACTCCATTTCTATAGTGGAGGACTTTTGACACGTAAAAAAATCGATGATTTGAATTATTAATATCGACCGTTTTTTTCTTGTGATTTAAACGTGTCAAGAATTTTCCTGCTACTTTTGCTTCCCAATAAGGGGGTATGGCTCAATGCGGAGCCGGCGCCTAACCAAGCCAACCCTAATATCGCGGAAAAGCGGCCTATTATGGCTTGCGCTTTGCGAAGTCGTGTGTCTATAAAGTCCAGCCGCTCTCCCCAGCCACGGCGTCGCAAAAACTGGCCCAGCGCCCATAGCGCAATTCCGAAAATAAGCATTAGCAATAAAGGAAGAAAACCGAGGAATCCGTTCATGGCTTACCTCCTTTAGGCTTAGAGGGTCTAATGATGTTTTCTGGATCACTACGGGAATCAAAACTGTCGGAATCATCTATTGGTGCGTTAACCCGTGGGGCGCCGCTTGTTAAAGACAACCCCGCAGCTCCTTCCATGCCGGGGACGGAAATGGCCGCCAAAATGCCCGTCCCTTTCACTACGCCTGATGCAACTTGCAGACCTGTTATCGGACCCTTTTGCGCTGCTGTGAGAATGGCTTCACCCATCTTTGTTGCCAACGTTGCGACACCCGCTGGAGGAATGTTCGCGGTGTTACCTGTAGCCCCTGCAGCTGGTGGAGCAGCAGTTGGTCGAGCAGCAGCTGGTGAAGCAGCAGTTGGCGAACCTGCAGCTGGTGAAGCAGTAGCTGCTGTTGGAGCAGTAGCGGCTGGTGGAGTCGACGCAGCTGATGGAGCCGTATCAGTTGATGGGGTGGCTGCCACTGGGGGTGTGGCTATTGGGGGTTTCGCCTCTGTGTTGGAGGTTTCGACTATTGGGGCAGATATCGTGTTGTCAGAAGCTTCTACTTCTGGAGAAGCTGTCGTTGAAGTTGGTGAAGTAGTCATTGAAGCAGAGCTTGCAGTGTCCTCCGTTGACGCCTTTACAGCTGCGTCACCGTGCGTTGTCGGTGACTTCGCCGTTTGCTTTGTTGCCTGCTGAACCGCGCTGGTGGAACGAGTGGAAATTGGTTGTGCCGGGTCGGATGGCAGATTACCCCCAACCCTTGTTGGCGCCGTTGCTGCTGCATTTGACCCGCCAGTGGTTGCGCCCAAGTCGGACTTCGCGGCGGATGTTCCTCCACCCGCACCCGCATTCCCTCCAATGCTGGAGTTCAAGACTCCCGCTAAGCCCCCGCCAGTTCCACTGGCTGCTCCGCCGCCAGTGCCTAATACCCCAGCCGCCGGCGCTGCTGCACCTGCCGTCGCAATCGTTGCCACGGCCGCAGCCGCGCCCGCCGCACCAGCTGCTGCCATCCCTCCAAGAGCCGATCCACCTCCCATGGATGAGCCATTAATCATGCCAGCTACGAGTTCAGGGACGGTTTTGGCAAGATAAGCACAGACAAGGCTCAATCCAACCATCGTCCACATTGATACGTTGTCTGCTGTATATGCTTGCGCCCATTTTTTTGCTGATTGCAAGACCATTCCAACAATTAGCGTCAAAACAAACAACTTGGCTCCCACGGAAACTGCATATCTAATCATGGCAAGCGAAAATTCACGTGTCCATTGGGATCCACCAAAACCCATAAAAAGTACAGAGGCATGAATAACTATATAGGACTCGATGAGAGTGACTGCCATAAATGCTGCGATAAATGTAAAGCAAATCACGACAATAAATGCTGAAAGAGAAACCAGTAATGCGGTAAGCGGATTAATAGTCTTCACATTTCCAATGGTGTTGGCTAACTTGATGGCTTCTGAAAAAACAGCGCCTGGTTTCAAGGTTTTTTCACTAATTCCGATAGCATGGGATCCCGCTTCTCTGAAGCTGTTGACTACTGCCTGTCCCCAATCAGTAGAAAATAGTAAAAGAGCATAGAAAAAACCAATTATCAAGATAAATCGTATGAGTTCCCCAACAATCTCTCCAAAATCAGCTTGGCGGAATATTAGTGGGAAGAATATCCATACAAACTGGATCGAGGCAAGTAACCAAAAAATACTAATGGCGTAGCCGCGTAATCGGGCGTCCCAAGAGGACGCGCTGTTTTTTACAAGATCAAGTAAGCCGTTAAGTGAGCCACTCGGGTCAGTGAGATGTGCAAATGTCTCGCCAGGAAAAAATGTCAACACGACAACCATCAGAGCTGACACCAAAAACATTGGCCGGCTACGTCGTGTTAAAAACATTTCAATACCCCTTATTTAAGTCGGTGTCATTTTGTTTTGCATCAAAACGGAAAGTTTCTTTTGGTTCTGAAACGCATTCTTGTGGTAAAAGGTGAACTTTTTCTGAAATTGTGTTTCTTGTGATAAACAATGAAGTTCCCAATCCTCCAATAATTATTGCTGTAATAATAGAGGATAAAAAAATCCATATGTTGATTTTCATCATTGTTAGTACCCCTTATCCAGGCCGGTGTCATTAATTATCATTGAACTGCGCTGCTGTTGAAGTGCGTTTTCAATAGACATGCGTTCTTGCTCTTGAGCCATATAATTGCTTTGCATCTGAATTTGTGTAGCCAGCAAATCCCGGAGTTTTTGAAGTTGCTGCACGTTGGAGGCCGCGATTTCGTTGCCTGCTTGGATGGCCTGAAGGCGCCCCTCTGCGTTTTGGGAGCGACTGACCAGCGTTCTGAGTTGCGCCTCTTCTGAGGCGAATGTGCTGATGTTCATTCCTGCGGATAGCATTGCCGTGCGCGCGTTATCCTGCCCTTGCCTATCCCACTTTTCATAGCGGCTTGGCATCATCTCGGACGCTCTGCTAGATGATTGAAGATAGGTTTGGTAGCCAGGAAACTGCTGCTTGAATGCTTCTTCAAGGTTTGAAATGTTCCTCCCAATCGCCTGGGTTCCGCGGTAGACATCTGCGATGTTTTCCAGATCGCGCGTTATATTTTTGAAATTTCTCGATGGCAAGGACATGCCTTGCTTCACCATGTCGTTGTATTGACTAATTTGGGTCTGCAGCTGTTTGGCCGTATTCAAATTCGTCGATACAGCTTCAGCGTACTCACGCATTTGGTGATACCACGTAGCGCAGTTCGAGCAATAAATGGCATGAGCAGGTTTGGGAGCCGATAGATAGAAAACAGAACCAATGAGCACGCTCGCCATGATTGCCGCCGAAGCATGCAAGCCGAAGGATTTATGCGAGATATTTCTCATAGTCCACCCCCTTTTTGGTCATCCAATGAAGCGGCCAGTCCGCGCCTTCTGTATCGATAAGGCGACGAATTTCCGCCAGTGTTTCCTTGTCTGATATCGCAACAAAAGCCAGTGCAAGAGGCCCCAGGCCTAGCTCAAATATCCGCCGTCCAAGCGGTGACTTGTAATAATATTGGCGCTTGTATCGACCGTTCTTCAGCAGAGCAATTTCTTTATTGTTCAGTCCAAACATCGCGTAAAGATCAGCCGGGCCAGGGCTGTCTTTGGTCCCGTGAAGCTCAGCCTCTTTGTTGGGCAGGAGAATCTTTGTGGGGCACTGTTCCATAAGGACATCGAGCAGACCAGAGCCCACTGCATCGGACAGGCTCTGCGTTGCCAAAATGACCAAACAGTTCTTCTTTCTAAGCTCCTTGAGCCATTCGCGCAGTTTTTCCCGGAAAACTGGATGGCCCAGCATCACCCATGCCTCATCCAGCGAAAGCATTGCTGGCTGACCTTTCAAGGACCGCTCAAAGCGGCGAAAAAGGAATAGAAGCACAGGGATGGCGTTTGCATTCCCCATGTTCATTAGCTCGTCTATTTCAAAGACGGTGTAGCTACTCAATTTCAGAGAATCGTCTTTGCCATCCAGTAGATGACCCATGGAGCCGTTCAGCGTGTAGTGCGACAGGGCGGCCCGGATCTCGCCGTCCTGTATGGTTGAAACGTAGTCAGTCATCGAGCGGAAGTCGCGTGGCGAGTCCCGCAAGAGATTCATGGCCCGATGGATCTCCGACTTCTGCTGCGGCGAGGGCTGTTTCCTGGCTTGCAGCTCAAAGCATGTGGCGATCCATTCCTCGGCCCAAAGCGCGTCCGACTCGCTGTCGATGTCGATCAGCGGCGTCAGCGCCGGGGTGTCCGCTTCGTCGTTGCCAATGTCGTAATGAATGCCGCTGGTCGCTTTGCACAAGGCAAACAGGGAGCGTCCCTTGTCAAACGCCGTGATGGTTGCCGGCACATGCGATCCGTCACGCCGCGGACGGCTGCGATAGCGCCTGAATTGGGCGTGGAGCGAAGCCAGAAGCGTCGATTTGCCGGCGCCCGTCGGGCCGAAGATCAGGGTGTGCCCGACGTCGCCCACATGCAGATTCAGCCGGAACGGCGTGTCACCGGTGGTGACCGTCTGCATGAGCGGGGGAGAGCCTGCTGGGTAGAACTCGCATGGATTCTCACGCAGCCCGGGCCAGACGCTGGCCAGCGGCAACAGGTCCGCAAGGTTCAGCGTGTGCACCAGGGGCCGGCGCACATTGGGGAAGGTCTGGCCCGGCAAAGACCCCAGCCAAGCCTCCAGGGCATTGACGGATTCCACGCGGGCGCCAAAACCCCGGCGTTCAAGTTCCCGCTTGACGTGGCGCGCCTGGTCTTCAAGTACCGTGCGGCTCTCGCTCATCAACACGATGACCGGCGTGTAGTAGCCATAGGCCACGAGCCCGGATTTGGCGTCGTTGATGGCTACCTCGGTCTGCCGCGACATTTCCAATGCGTCGGTATTGACCATGCCCTTTTGGGACTTCATTACCTGCGACCAGAATCCGCGGATCTTCTGCTGCCACTTCAGCCGGTACCGGTTGAGCGCGGCAATGGCCTCGTGCTGCTCAAGGAAGATGAAGCGGCTCGACCAGCGGTAGGCGAGCGGCAAGCCGTCGAGCATGTCGAGGATTCCGGGATATGAGTGGCCTGGGAAGCCCTCGATGGCGACGCAGCTGATGAATTTCTTTCCCAGCTTGGGCGTGTCGCCAGGCCATAGCTCATGGAATCCTAGCCACGCGTCGAGGTACATGGGGCAATCCGGGATGCGCAGCGCGATCGGCTCATTGGTCAGCGCAAAGTGAAGGTAGTTCACCAGTTCGTCGGACTCGTAGGCTTCTTCCCGTTCACCAGGAGGCTTGGACACAACGATGGATCCCATGCGGCGCATGTGCAGAAGGTCGCCCAGCCCGTCTTGCAGGTCGTCTATCTTTTTCTTGAATTCCGCCAGCAGGCGGTCTGCGGGGTTTGAGTCGTCGCGGCCTTCATCGTCATAGACGAGTTCGCCAACCCTCGAGTCGCGCCGGGTCGGTGGCAGGAACTGCAGGATCAGGGCGTACTCCGTTTCAAACAGGGCATCCTTGGCCTCGAAGGCGGCGCGGCGTTCCGCGTCGATCAGCGCCGTCACGGGCTCTGGAAAATGGGATTTTTCTGGTGCCGGATAGCCTGGCGAGGGGAGCCGGGCGGCATCCATCCACATGGCCCAGCCCGAGCCAAAGCGCGCCAGGTATTGGTTGACGAGCGCGGTGAGATAGTTGCGTTCCTCGGTCGTTGCCGAGGCGGCATCGTCCCCGCGGAAGAAAAAGCCAGCCATCAGCGAGCCGTCCTTTCCCAGCACGACCCCGTCATCGATCAGCGCCGCAAAGTTGAGCAGGTCAGGCAGCCCCGCGGCTTTGCTGCGGAAGGGGGCGAGGGCGAGCATTGCGAGCTCCTTCTAGTAGACCCGGGGCGATTTCGCGAGGCGGAAGGGCCGGGAAAACGGGCTGTAGTAGGCCCGGTATTTCAGTTGCCGCAGATAGACCTTCGACATTTCAGGATCGGCCTTGGCCATCTTGCGCAGGCCATAGACACAGACCAGCCAGAGCACCAGGCCAATGCCCGTTGCCAGCAGGTTGAGCGCCGAAACCACCAGGCCACCGGCAATCAGCATGGAGAACAGCATCAGCTCGCGCTCTCCGCCCATGATTTGCTGCGGGCGGTGCAGCGCCCGGTGAAATGGCGTCAGGCGCAGCGGTTCGTTGCTATCCATTGGTGCCTCCCAGGGCCGGCCAGCGCGCCGGCTGTGGCTGGGTATGCATTGCCGCACCAGCGGCAGCTTGAGGGCACCAAGGCACCCGAGAACAGCGCGCCCGTCAGCATGGTGTTGGCAAAGACGATCATGCAGACCACCAGGACGACATAGACCATCCGGCGGGTGAACTCCGACACTTCGCCACCCCAGATGAGCGTGGATCCGCAGGCAATGATCCCCAGCAGCGCGATGGCAAAGGCCACCGGCCCGCTCACCGATTTCTTGAGCTTGCCCAGGGGGACTTCCCACGGCAGGCCGGCGCCGCCACCATCGGACGCATCCGCTGCATGCGCAGGCTGGATGAGGCCGAACAGAAAAACCACGAGGACAACACCCAGCCAGAAGTACGGGCTGGATACGATGGCCCACGCCTTGCCGGTGAGTGAGGACGGTGCCGAAGTGGATGCAACTTGCATAAGGACCTCTAGACTGGTTTGGTGACGTAAGCATGGCCGTCGTAGGCTTCAACCAAGACGACCTCCTGAACGCGCCTTTTGCCGCTCTCCTTCCCGATGGAAACAATCAGATCGATGGCTTCGGCGATGAGCGATTGCATTGGTGCCTGGGTGGCTTCAGCGACCAGCTGTTCCAGGCGGATCAATCCGGCAGCAGCCGAGTTCGCGTGCACGGTTGCAGCCCCGCCGGGGTGCCCCGTGTTCCAGGCCTTGAGCAGCGCCAGGGCAGCGCCATCGCGGACTTCGCCCACCAGGATCCGGTCCGGGCGCAGCCGCATCGTGGCCTTGAGCAGCCGCGTCATGTCCACGTGATCGACGGACCTCATCGTCACGGCATTGGGCGCATTGCATTGCAGCTCGCCGGTGTCCTCGATGATCGCCAGCCGATCCTGGGGACAGACTTTCGTCATGTAGTCGGTGATGGCGTTGGTGAGCGTCGTCTTGCCGGTCCCCGTTCCCCCCACCACCAGGATGTTGCGTCGGTTGCGCACAGCCGCCTGGATCGCGTCACGCTGGTCCGAGTTCATGGTCCCAGCGTCTACATAGTCATCCAGCGAAAAGATCCTGATCGCCTTCTTGCGGATGGTGAAGGTAGGCGAGCGCACAACGGGAGGGATCAGCGCCTCGAAACGCGAGCCGTCCAGCGGCAACTCGCATTCCAGGATGGGGTTCTGAGCGGTTATCTGCGTCTTCAGGGTCGAGGCCACCGTCCCCATGAGCGACTCTGCTTGCGAGGCTGAAAGCCCCCCGATCGATACCATCGGCGCCCCAAGGCATTCCACCCACAACTTTCCGTCGGGGTTGAGCATGATCTCGATCACATCCGGATCTTCCAGGAGCCGGCAGATGTTCGGACCAAGTTCGCGGCGCAGCTTCTCATTGATGCGGCGCTCATGCTCCGATCGGTTCAGTGACAGGTTGAAGGGTTCTGAACTTTGCATATTGCCCCCCGTCCTTGGGTGCTTTCCTGGCGCGTTCGGTCACCAATGCCTGTGCGGCGTGATAGTCAGTAGACTATCAATTGGAAAAATGGCGCAACATACACATGAAACAAAAAAAAACCATGCCCAGAAGCATGGTTTTATCCATTATGGATGGAGGTTTAAGCCAATTTTTTTCCTATGGCACAAGGAGTTGCCAGAGCGGAACGTCAACGCATTTGGCTAAAACTGCCATGTTGTCGAGATTGATATTGCTACGTCCTGTTTCAACTGCGCTGATCCATGACTGGGCGAATCCGGTTCGCTTGGTGACGCCCCGCTGGGTCAACTTGGCTTTTGTCCGTGCTTTACGGAAGTTGCGAGCGAAGATCAATCGCTCTGGGGAGATCGCTTTGCTGTGTGCGTCATCGGCGTCTTGCGAATCCGTTCGCATGGCACCTCCTGTTTCCGTAGTGAGAGGACCCCCTACGTAGACGGGGCAATCAGCATCTTATCAAAGCGCAGCGAAGATAACTGCCCCCACAGCAATCAAGGCAGATACTCCTGCCGTAATAGCTGAAATATACGCTGCTTTCCTGAAAGATTGGGCCTCGACAGCAGAGGCCAGTGACCTTCTTTGAAGGTTCATCGCAGACTGAATATCCTTCTTTAATTCGGTTGTGACCTGCTGCAAAGTGGATTCCATAGATTTATGTACTTGCTCACTGACATAATTGGACGCCTCGGTGATTATTTTCCCAGCGGTTTGCTTAGATTGCTCAACGTGCTGCTGCAGGATGACAGTAAGCTCCTTGCTGGTCTCCGCATACTGGCTTTCAACTAAATCGAGATATTGCTTGAGAACCAATTCATTGAGTGTGACGGTGACAAGTATAGGGTCGTCCTTGCCAAGCAAAACATTGTGGCGAATCGCGAGCTCTTTCCTGATTTCATCGAAGTCGATCATCGTTGCCTCCCTCAGACAACAAGCGCAAGCTGGTCAAAGATTGCAGATTTTGTTTTTTCCAAACGCGACTTGGCCATCAACTTGAACTCTGGCGCTTGCTTTACTTCTTCAAAAGTAAGCTTGCTGTCGAGCATCAGTTTGATGTCCTCGCCATAGGTTGTGCTGGTTTGTCGTGCAATCCGAACAATTCCAGCAATGCGATCCTTGTTATTCTTGTAGACCTGCATGTGCTCGAATTGCGTGCCCGCAGCTTCAATGTCGCCGAAATATTCATTGAGCCATACTACTATTTGCGCATCTCCGGGCATTTGCTCAGCCAACGAGGCCAGCCCGGCCAAAGTGTCGCGCATGGCTTGTCCGCCGGTAATGACCGTGTGAATTACGACCTGCTTGCCATTTTCCTGGATGATATTTATTGCGTCATTCTCTGCAAGGTAGTAGGTCAGCGGAAGGAATGATGCCGCGCCATTGTCAACAACAAAGTCGCTGTCTTCCGCCACAATCTGTTCAATCAGGTTGTCGAAATTTCTTTCATTCAGTGTGCCGTTCTTTATGAGCTCAAGGCGCTGCGTATTGAATGCCTTGTAGCCGGACAGCGTGGCATTCACAGGGTCGGTATCAACCGCCTGTACCTCATTGCCTTTGGAGCGAAGGTATTGAATCAGCAAGGCCGATATGAAGGATTTGCCAACGCCGCCTTTGCCTTGCAGGGTAAAATGAACCTGTTTCATTTTAAATCCTCTTGATTCAAATGAGATCGCCGCGTGAGTTTCCGCTGTTGGGGTTGTAGGTAAATCCATTGGGATTGCCTGCAGGTTTTTTCTGTGTCTTTAGACTGTGGTTTTTCATTCGGGAAGCATTCAGCAGATGTCTACCCAAGCCGACGGAAATTTCCTTTTGGTGCCTATCCTTTACTTCCGCACTCAGATATCGGTTGATATATTTGGTGAATTGCGGATAGGAGATGCCGAGTTGCTGCTGGTGATCCTTGTGGATGGTGAGCAGTGAATGGCCCTCTAGAAGCAGCGTCCGGAATTTCTCAAGCAATGCCAGGAAGGCCACGCGCCCTTGGCCGCGCTGGGCCTGAGTAGGCTGATCTTGCATGCTGTTCTCCTTAGCGCGTGCGCTCAAACCAAGCAGATTTCTAGCGATGCGTGCAAAGCAATTTAATGAAAATCAAGGAAATTTAGCGAAACTTTTGAAAGCTCGAAGCCTGCACAAAGGAAATTTAAGGCAACTTTGGAAGAGTGGCGCAATTCCTTGCGGAAAATATAGTCTATGGAGGATTAATTGCGGCCTGCGTGCTACGCTGGATTATCCACGCGGCGCAAAAGCTTGACGGCAAGATGTGTGCTGTAGGCCTACGCGGCTGCGCCGCTCCTGCCTCCAGCCCCCCTGCTTACTCGCCTTCGGCTCGACGCATCTTGCTCTGCGAGGCTGGGATTCGCTGCCGCGAATAGCACCAAAGACAAACGCCAGGTTGGCGCACCAGTTCCAGTGAGGGCATTCCAGATGTCACACGAAAACGACGATCAGCAGCCTCGGCCACGCCGTGAAGTGCCGCCCATCAAAGTCTGGGTGACAGACGTGGAAAAAGCAAAGGTTGCGGAATTGGCCGACCAAGCCGGTTTATCCCTGTCCGCCTACCTTCTGGCTGCCGGATTAAAGAACCCAATCCGTTCAAAGCTTGATTTCCAAGCGGTCAGTGATATCGCAAAGGTCAATGGCGATCTTGGCCGCGTCGCTGGGCTATTGAAACTTTGGCTGGCTGAAAAGCGGGGGCAGGGTGCGCGGCCAATCGATGTCGAGGCCATGATGATGGATTTCCGGGCCTTGCAGACCGAAATGACATTTTTGATGTCGCGGATGCATAAGCAATGATTGCCAAAAGAATACCTCGGGCCAAGGGAACCTCAAGCCCGGCCAGGCTGGTGCGGTACATGATTGCCGCCAAGGGAGGTATCGATCCTGCCTCGTGGCTAAGGACCGCAGACTATATTTTGGACACCCAGGAGACGACTGCCGTAGGTGAACGGGTGGCTAGCTATAGAGTGACAAACTGCGGTACGGACGACCCGGCCATTGCCACGATATTGATCAGCGCGAAACAAGCAGAAAACAGGAAATCAAAGGCCGATAAAACCTATCATTTGGTGTTTTCATTTCCGCAAGGTGAAAATCCAAGCCTTGATGTCTTGCATGCGATTGAAGATGAATTGTGCGCAGCCATAGGCTTGGCGGACCACCAAAGGATATCTGCCATCCATAAGGACACGGATCACTTGCATGTCCATGTAGCAATCAATAAGGTCCATCCTACGGGGCTGCAGAATATCGAGCCTTACTACGACAAGAAACGGCTCATGCAGGCATGCGATGCGCTTGAGATCAAATACGCCTTGCAACGAACTTTCCATGGAGCCAAGGAGATTGAAAATGAACGACAAGGATTCATTCAGCTCGGACCAGAGCAGATCTGCAGCGAGAGAGATAGCAAATTCAGAAAATACTTACTTAAGTCCTACGATATCTCGTTTGAAGAGTCACCAGAGGCCAACACCTTCAACGATTTGCGAACGCTGTCCGGCTGCGGTTTGGCACACGCTGCCAACCGAAATAAGGTGCTATTGCCGGGTGATGCATGTA
>NZ_CP106881.1:3060000-3062500 GCF_023634805.2 Comamonas endophytica | reverse complement strand
CGAACTCCTCCGTTACGCTTTGGGAGGAGACCGCCCCAGTCAAACTGCCTACCATGCACTGTCCCCGATCCCGATAAGGGACCTAGGTTAGAACCTCAAACACACCAGGGTGGTATTTCAACGTTGGCTCCACGAGAACTAGCGTCCTCGCTTCAAAGCCTCCCACCTATCCTACACAGATCTGTTCAAAGTCCAATACAAAGCTACAGTAAAGGTTCATGGGGTCTTTCCGTCTTTCCGCGGGGAGATTGCATCATCACAAACATTTCAACTTCGCTGAGTCTCTGGAGGAGACAGTGTGGCCATCGTTACGCCATTCGTGCAGGTCGGAACTTACCCGACAAGGAATTTCGCTACCTTAGGACCGTTATAGTTACGGCCGCCGTTTACTGGGACTTCAATCAAGAGCTTGCACCCCATCATTTAATCTTCCAGCACCGGGCAGGCGTCACACCCTATACGTCCACTTTCGTGTTTGCAGAGTGCTGTGTTTTTATTAAACAGTCGCAGCCACCGATTTTTTGCAACCGCTTTGGGCTCCCCTTGTGCAGGATCACCTACTTGCGGCATACCTTCTCCCGAAGTTACGGTATCAATTTGCCGAGTTCCTTCTCCAGAGTTCTCTCAAGCGCCTTAGAATACTCATCTCGCGCACCAGTGTCGGTTTGCGGTACGGTCGTGTGTAGCTGAAGCTTAGTGGCTTTTCCTGGAAGCTGGGTATCACTCACTTCGGCTGCAAGCAGCCTCGTTATCACCCCTCATCTAAGCCCGGCGGATTTGCCTACCGGGCACGACTACAGGCTTGAACCAACATATCCAACAGTTGGCTGAGCTAACCTTCTCCGTCCCCACATCGCACTACACATCGGTACAGGAATATTGACCTGTTTCCCATCAGCTACGCATCTCTGCCTCGCCTTAGGGGCCGACTCACTCTACGCCGATGAACGTTGCGTAGAAAACCTTGCGCTTACGGCGAGGGGGCTTTTCACCCCTTTAACGCTACTCATGTCAGCATTCGCACTTCTGATACCTCCAGCATCCGTTACCAGACACCTTCACAGGCTTACAGAACGCTCTCCTACCACGTGCAATGAATTGCACATCCGCAGCTTCGGTAACTGGCTTAGCCCCGTTACATCTTCCGCGCAGGACGACTCGATCAGTGAGCTATTACGCTTTCTTTAAATGATGGCTGCTTCTAAGCCAACATCCTGACTGTTTTAGCCTTCCCACTTCGTTTCCCACTTAGCCAATTTTAGGGACCTTAGCTGGCGGTCTGGGTTGTTTCCCTCTTGAGTCCGGACGTTAGCACCCGGTGCTCTGTCTCCCAAGCTGTACTCTGCGGTATTCGGAGTTTGCATAGGTTTGGTAAGTCGCCATGACCCCTAGCCTAAACAGTGCTCTACCCCCGCAGGTAATACTTGAGGCACTACCTAAATAGTTTTCGGAGAGAACCAGCTATTTCCAAGTTTGTTTAGCCTTTCACCCCTATCCACAGCTCATCCGCTAATTTTGCAACATTAGTCGGTTCGGACCTCCAGTACCTGTTACGGCACCTTCATCCTGGCCATGGATAGATCACTTGGTTTCGGGTCTACACCCAGCGACTGATTCGCCCTATTCGGACTCGATTTCTCTACGGCTTCCCTATTCGGTTAACCTTGCCACTGAATGTAAGTCGCTGACCCATTATACAAAAGGTACGCAGTCACCCTTGCGGGCTCCTACTTTTTGTAAGCATGCGGTTTCAGGATCTATTTCACTCCCCTCCCGGGGTTCTTTTCGCCTTTCCCTCACGGTACTGGTTCACTATCGGTCGATTACGAGTATTTAGCCTTGGAGGATGGTCCCCCCATATTCAGACAAGGTTTCTCGTGCCCCGCCCTACTTTTCTCTAGCTCAGTACCGCTCGTCTGTTTTCGCATACGGGACTATCACCCACTATGGTCGGCCTTTCCATGCCGCTTTGCTAACAGTCGAGGTATCACTAGAAGGCTGTTCCGATTTCGCTCGCCACTACTTTCGGAATCTCGGTTGATGTCTTTTCCTCGAGCTACTTAGATGTTTCAGTTCACTCGGTTTGCCTCGCATACCTATGTATTCAGTATGCGATACCCTTGCGGGTGGGTTTCCCCATTCAGAAATCTCCGGATCAAAGCTCATTTGCCAGCTCCCCGAAGCTTATCGCAGGCTATCACGTCTTTCGTCGCCTGTAATCGCCAAGGCATCCACCACATGCTCTTAGTCACTTGACCCTATAACTTTGACGTCTCTTGCGAGACAATCTCAGCTGTATCAAAGACTTGCGAGGTCTCTCACCTCGCGCGTTATGCCGTAATGTGAATGATTCTTTCGCTTTCATTGATTTCTCAATGAATGCTTAGAGAATGATTCGTCATTACTTAAGAATTTAACAAAGTTAAATCTTGTTTTGACGCAATCAAAAATGTCGTTAGCGGCACGGTCTGCACTAAACCTTTACGAATGTGCAGTTTCC
>NZ_CP106881.1:2082500-2085000 GCF_023634805.2 Comamonas endophytica | reverse complement strand
CACAGATCTGTTCAAAGTCCAATACAAAGCTACAGTAAAGGTTCATGGGGTCTTTCCGTCTTTCCGCGGGGAGATTGCATCATCACAAACATTTCAACTTCGCTGAGTCTCTGGAGGAGACAGTGTGGCCATCGTTACGCCATTCGTGCAGGTCGGAACTTACCCGACAAGGAATTTCGCTACCTTAGGACCGTTATAGTTACGGCCGCCGTTTACTGGGACTTCAATCAAGAGCTTGCACCCCATCATTTAATCTTCCAGCACCGGGCAGGCGTCACACCCTATACGTCCACTTTCGTGTTTGCAGAGTGCTGTGTTTTTATTAAACAGTCGCAGCCACCGATTTTTTGCAACCGCTTTGGGCTCCCCTTGTACAGGATCACCTACTTGCGGCATACCTTCTCCCGAAGTTACGGTATCAATTTGCCGAGTTCCTTCTCCAGAGTTCTCTCAAGCGCCTTAGAATACTCATCTCGCGCACCAGTGTCGGTTTGCGGTACGGTCGTGTGTAGCTGAAGCTTAGTGGCTTTTCCTGGAAGCTGGGTATCACTCACTTCGGCTGCAAGCAGCCTCGTTATCACCCCTCATCTAAGCCCGGCGGATTTGCCTACCGGGCACGACTACAGGCTTGAACCAACATATCCAACAGTTGGCTGAGCTAACCTTCTCCGTCCCCACATCGCACTACACATCGGTACAGGAATATTGACCTGTTTCCCATCAGCTACGCATCTCTGCCTCGCCTTAGGGGCCGACTCACTCTACGCCGATGAACGTTGCGTAGAAAACCTTGCGCTTACGGCGAGGGGCTTTTCACCCCTTTAACGCTACTCATGTCAGCATTCGCACTTCTGATACCTCCAGCATCCGTTACCAGACACCTTCACAGGCTTACAGAACGCTCTCCTACCACGTGCAATAAATTGCACATCCGCAGCTTCGGTAACTGGCTTAGCCCCGTTACATCTTCCGCGCAGGACGACTCGATCAGTGAGCTATTACGCTTTCTTTAAATGATGGCTGCTTCTAAGCCAACATCCTGACTGTTTTAGCCTTCCCACTTCGTTTCCCACTTAGCCAATTTTAGGGACCTTAGCTGGCGGTCTGGGTTGTTTCCCTCTTGAGTCCGGACGTTAGCACCCGGTGCTCTGTCTCCCAAGCTGTACTCTGCGGTATTCGGAGTTTGCATAGGTTTGGTAAGTCGCCATGACCCCCTAGCCTAAACAGTGCTCTACCCCCGCAGGTAATACTTGAGGCACTACCTAAATAGTTTTCGGAGAGAACCAGCTATTTCCAAGTTTGTTTAGCCTTTCACCCCTATCCACAGCTCATCCGCTAATTTTGCAACATTAGTCGGTTCGGACCTCCAGTACCTGTTACGGCACCTTCATCCTGGCCATGGATAGATCACTTGGTTTCGGGTCTACACCCAGCGACTGATTCGCCCTATTCGGACTCGATTTCTCTACGGCTTCCCTATTCGGTTAACCTTGCCACTGAATGTAAGTCGCTGACCCATTATACAAAAGGTACGCAGTCACCCTTGCGGGCTCCTACTTTTTGTAAGCATGCGGTTTCAGGATCTATTTCACTCCCCTCCCGGGGTTCTTTTCGCCTTTCCCTCACGGTACTGGTTCACTATCGGTCGATTACGAGTATTTAGCCTTGGAGGATGGTCCCCCCATATTCAGACAAGGTTTCTCGTGCCCCGCCCTACTTTTCTCTAGCTTAGTACCGCTCGTCTGTTTTCGCATACGGGACTATCACCCACTATGGTCGGCCTTTCCATGCCGCTTTGCTAACAGTCGAGGTATCACTAGAAGGCTGTTCCGATTTCGCTCGCCACTACTTTCGGAATCTCGGTTGATGTCTTTTCCTCGAGCTACTTAGATGTTTCAGTTCACTCGGTTTGCCTCGCATACCTATGTATTCAGTATGCGATACCCTTGCGGGTGGGTTTCCCCATTCAGAAATCTCCGGATCAAAGCTCATTTGCCAGCTCCCCGAAGCTTATCGCAGGCTATCACGTCTTTCGTCGCCTGTAATCGCCAAGGCATCCACCACATGCTCTTAGTCACTTGACCCTATAACTTTGACGTCTCTTGCGAGACTTCTCAGTCGTATCAAAGACTTGCGAGGTCTCTCACCTCGCGCGTTATGCCGTAATGTGAATGATTCTTTCGCTTTCATTGATTTCTCAATGAATGCTTAGAGAATGATTCGTCATTACTTAAGAATTTAACAAAGTTAAATCTTGTTTTGACGCAATCAAAAATGTCGTTAGCGGCACGGTCTGCACTAAACCTTTACGAATGTGCAGTTTCCGCTAACAACTCTGATTTCGACTCTATGAATTTTTAAAGAACAGCCGATGATCGTTGGATAACGATCAACACAAAAGCAGTCTTTGCAAGACTGCTTTTGTGTTGAGTCAAAAATTATAGCATGCCTGGATGGTGCCAAACAGCAAATGGTGGAGGATGACGGGATCGAACCGACG